>JAYTIG010000392.1:0-10462 GCA_043731995.1 Hyphomicrobiales bacterium | reverse complement strand
TCGCATCTTTTCGCTCACAAGTGAGTCCACTTGTGAGCACGATGCTCCAGCGGCCAGATCAGTTGATCTGACCGTTTGCTTTTGTCTTGGCTTCTGTGTCTTGGCCAGACAAGCGGGCAAAGACCAGCGTTAGGAAGGTGCTGAACAGAACCAGAAAACAGGCCCGCACCCACTGACCCGTCACTTGCGCGGGGCCCAAGACCGCCGCAATGGTGCGGCTTGCATCCGGGGCTATTTCATGCGTGGTGGGATCGACGATTTCGGACCCCGAACCCGCCAGCAGCGGGATCATGATGATCACGAGCAGCACGAGAGAAACAACAACAAACGCCACGAATACTGCGATGGCACGCCAGGTGAGGCCAAAGGTGGAGCCTTTTGCGAGGGGCCACAAATCCCGCATCGGGCGTGGCGTGCCTCCTTGGGCTATGCCTGGAAAGCCTGCAAAGAAACGCATCGCTATACCCAGCAGGAGCACCATCATGGCCAGCGACGCCAGGCTCACAAAAGTTTCAAGCAAGTTTGCAGGCAGCGCCACCATGGCCAATAGCTGTGCTGCCAAGGTGATCGCCAACACAGCGACAAAATAAGCGGCCATGATGACCAAAACCACAAACAGGCCATAAGCCACAACTGCTGCGGTTTCATGCAACTCACCCGGCATCAGGCTGAAGGGCTTGGCGGCACCGGTTTTCCAGAAATGCACGATGCGGGTGAAATGCCAGGCCGTGATCAACGCGTTGAAAATGAAGAAGCCGAGGAACAACAAAATATGCCCTGCAACCAGATTTTGCAGATTGGCATCTGCCTCCACCGTGGGATTAAGATTGGCTGCAAGGCCAGCGGCATAGATGTCGCGCATCTGCCAGAGCTGAATAGTGCCGATGATCGACGCCAGCAGGAAGGGCAGAACGCTGGCCACGGCTAGCCCACGCCAATTCTGCCTGCACATGCGCAAGGAGGCTCGCAGCAGGCCGCGCAAATTCTTGTTCATGGCGTGATTCTATCCCCTCTGGGAGGACCATATAGCACTTCAACGAGATAAAGCCCGTCTGGCGGGCAGACGGGGCCACAGCGCGAACGGTCGCGTGCATCCAAAGCGCGTTTGATTTCGAGCGGGTGCCATCTGCCTGTGCCCACCTGCACAAGGCTGCCCACCATGGAGCGCACCTGATGATGCAGGAAAGAGCGGGCCTCAGCGCGGATTTCCACCATTTCGTCAAAACGCATCACGTCGAGCCTGTTCAGGTTTTTGACAGGTGTTTTGGCCTGGCATTCGGCAGCGCGGAAGGTGGTGAAATCATGTTGGCCCACAAGATGCTGCGCGCCCTCATGCATGGCATCCACATTGAGCGGCATGGGCACGTGCCAGATTTTCTGCCGGTCAATGGTGGCGGGGGCGCGGCGGTTCAAGATGCGGTAGAGATAGCGGCGGCCAGTGGCAGAGAAACGCGCCTGAAAATCTTCGCCCACTTCCTCGGCGGTGAGCACGCTCACCGCATGGGGGCGCACATTGCCATTGATGGCGTTGCAGAGGACGAACGGGTCCCAAACTTTGGGGGAGTCGAAATGCGCGATTTGTCCCAGCGCGTGAACGCCGGTATCGGTGCGGCCTGCGCCATGCAGGGTGATGGGTTGGCCATGGAGCAATTCAACGGCGGCTTCCAGCACGCCTTGCACCGTGGTGGCTTTGGGCTGTGCCTGCCAGCCGAAGAAGCCGGAACCATCATATTCTATGGTGAGCTTATAGCGCGGCATCAGGTGAGCTTGGTTCCGGCCGGAATGCGGAAGCCGCGCAAGAAGATGCCGCTATCCATCGGGCCTTTGCCTTCGCGTTGAAGCATGAGAATGCGAATGGCGCCCTTCGCGCAAGCGAAAATGAGCCTATCGTCCAACGCCGTTCCGGGCACAGCGTCGCCAGAAACAACTTCCACATTCAAAAGTTTCAAGCGTGTATCGCCCGCCACGCACCATGCACCAGGAAAAGGTGAGAGGCCGTGGATGTGGTTGCGCACCTGTTCCGCAGGCAAGTTGAAATCAACACGTGCCTCGGCCTTGTCGATCTTCTTGGCATAAGTGACACCGGCGACGGACTGCACCGTCGATGATGCGGTTGGATTTTGCAAAACCTCCACCATCAATTTTGCACCCAAGGCGGCCAATTCATCATGCAGTGTTGCAGCCGTGGTTTCGGCTGTGATCGGGACAGCTTGCATCTTCATCACGGGCCCGGTGTCCAAGCCCTCTTCCATGCGCATGATGCAAACACCACTTTGCGCATCCCCTGCCATGATGGCGCGTTGGATGGGTGCCGCCCCGCGCCAGCGCGGCAGAAGTGAAGCATGAACATTGAAGCAGCCGAATTTCGGCGCATCCAAGATGGGATTAGGCAGCAGCAAGCCGTAAGCGACAACAATGGCCGCATCGGCATGAAGGGCCGCAAAACGTGCCTGTTCATCTGGTGATTTCAAGCTTGCAGGCGTTCTCACTTCAATGCCCTGGGCTTCAGCAAATGCATGAACAGGCGTGGGCTTCAGTGCCATGCCGCGGCCTGCGGGCCTTGGCGGCTGGGAATAGACGCAAGCGATGTGATGGCCCGCAGCAATCAAGGCCTTCAGTGTTTCAACCGCGAAATCCGGCGTGCCCATGAAAATCAGGCGCATGGCAAGATGCAGTCTTGTGCCTGCCCCTCAAGTTCCGTCATTCCCACGAAAGCGGGAATCTCTGTTGGCTGTGACCACCAAAACTGAGATGCCCGCTTTCGCGGGCATGACGAAGCAACGAGCTGAACCATGCTGATCATCGTCACAGCTTTCCCAGCTTTTCAGCCTTCAGGAATTTCTTGATCACGCGATCACGCTTCAGCTTGGAGATGTGATCTATGAAGAGAATGCCATTGAGATGGTCGATCTCGTGCTGCAGGCAGGTGGCCATCACGCCATTGGCATGGATTTCCATGGCCGCGCCGTTGCGGTTCAGATAGCGCACCTTCACTTCCGAGGGCCGTTCCACCATTTCAAAGAATTCAGGGATGGAAAGACAGCCCTCCTCATAATCACTTTTAGTCTCCGAAGTCCAAACGATCTCTGGATTGGCAAGGAACAACGGCTTTGGGTCTTCACCCTCGCGCGCAAGATCAATCACGATCTGGCGCAAGGGAACGCCCAGCTGAATGGCGGCCAAGCCAATGCCGGGGGCGTCATACATGGTTTCCAGCATGTCATCGAACAGCTTGCGCGCGTCCAAATCCACGCCTTTGAGGGCGGCGGATTTCTGGCGCAGGATCTTTTCGTCCGGCAAGGTGATGATTGATTTTATGCTCATTCCCGCTCCAGATAGGCGAGGCGCGCGAAAGGGTCAATCCGGTGCTATTTCATGCTGAGCAGATATTCGGCGATGGCCTTGAGGTCAGCTTCAGGCAGTTTGGACAGGTTGGTTTGAACTTCACCCATTCCGCCAGATGACATGTGCTCATAACCCAGAGTTTCGCCATTCTGCAAGGCGGAAACCAGATCTGCCTGATCCTTGTAGCGATTACGCTCCACCAGCCCATGCAGGGAGGGCACTTTGCCTTTGCCTTCCGGATGTGGCCCGCCCATGAAGGCGCGGTTTTCATCCAGTGCCATGAATAAGTTGCGCGGGGTATGGCATTCCTGGCAATGGCCTGGGCCGTTCACCAGATAGGCCCCGCGGTTCCAGCTTTCGGTTTGGCTGGTGTCAGCCTGCCAGGTGATCTGCGGCAAGGCAATTTTCTTCCACAGCATCAAGCCGCGCCGCACGACAGGCAGGCCAAACACCTCATGGGCAGGAACCTGATTTTTGACGGCCGCAAGGGAACGAAGATAGGCAAAGAGATCAGCCACATCCTCAAACTTCATGTTCCGGTATGAACCATAGGGAAAGGCGGGGATCAGATTGCTGCCATCAGGGTGCTGGCCCTGCTGCATGGCGGCCAGAAATTCATCAAGTTTCCAGTTTCCGATCCCGGTTTCTGGGTCTGGTGTGAGATTGGGCGGATAGAGGGTGCCGATGGGCGTCTTGAGCGATTTGCCGCCAGCGGGCACATCCAAGGCAACATCCTTAAGATCCGGCCCTGGCGCGTGGCATGAGATGCAGCCGCCCGCGTTGAACAGCAATTTGCCATTCGCGAGATCGGCCACGTGATTGGGCAACACCGCAGGCATGACGGCGGTTGGTGTCGTAACCAGCCAAAACAAAACAAATCCCAGCAACGCGAGGGATGCCAGGATTTGGAAGAGACGTTTCATTACGGGGATTTACTGCAGTGGTGCGCGGAATTTCTCGTGGCAGCCCTTGCAGCCATCACCCACGGCCGGGAATGCGGCCTTGAAGCTGGCCAAATCCGTTGCCTTGCGCAGGTTTTGATCTGCATTGTACCAAGCGTCGCCAGCGGCTTCGAAGCCTTTTGCATCCGTCCATATGGCTGGAAGCGCGTGCGTCTGCTCTTTGTTGCCCTTCTGGGTGTCTGCACCCCACCACATGGACCAATCCTTGCAAACGGCGTCTTCATTGGCAAATGCTGTCTTCAGCGCTGCGGCATCAAAGGGTGTGTCGCCCTTGAATATCGGCACAGCCACCTTCATTATTCCGGCGTGGCCTTCCTTCATGCAGGCCCTGCGACCCTTTATGGCATTATCGGCACTCATCGCGGCATAGGCAACGCCTGCGCCAACCGAAAGGGCCAGCACGCCCGCCATCAGGCCAAATTGCAATTTTGAAAACATGTATTTCTCCTCACCACAGGTGGAGCTTCTTACGCGCCACAACGATTGTTACAGTTCAAACCTAGCCATTATTCCATGGACTTGTCATTCAATTTGCTGTGATGCGGCATGGCTTATGCATGACATATAATTATGCAGCTTTCCGCAAGGCCGCCACATGAACGCCCAATGAATACCCATTTGTGCCGCCATTCAGGCCCCATGTTTTAGGGTTTCTTAGTTCCAATGAGCTAGAATCCCGAATTACAGAGTGAGCCTCATGAAAAAACAACAAAATCCGAGCCAATATCGCCAATTCCGCCAATCAACGGCCTTGGCCCAAGATTTGTTGGAAGAGCTCAAGGTTCTCAAGGCGCTCGAAACCCGAGAAATGCAGCCCACGCAGCAGGCTTAAGTCCCGACTTGAAATCAATCTTAAAAACTGCGCTAAAATCCTGATCAACTTCAATCGCCTCATCCTAATCCGTCACCCCGGCGAAGGCCGGGGCCCAGCTTCTGAATGACTCAAATGTGGCCAAGATGGATTCCCGCCTTCGCGGGAATGACGACGTAGGGGTTGGATTAATTTGGGATGATCAGAGGCTCGTGGCCTTAGTGCCAGAGCAGAACGGCCTGTGGCAATGCCGATTCAGCGCCAGATGCGCCATTTTCGGCAAGCCGCGCCACCAACTTGGCCAAGTCCCCAGCACCAAAATTGGCGGCCAGACTCTTAATGGCCAAAGCTGCTTGCCGCACCACCGCGACATCCCCCGCCGCCTGTGCAGCGATCAAGACATTGGTGAGGTGCGAAGCCTCATCGCGCGCCAAGCCCAAGAGACGCAGCAACACACCTTTGGGCACCTGACCCTGCAAGGCCACCAGCAAATCATCGCGCGATGGCTGGGCAGGCAGTTTCTGATTGCGCTCATCCTTCACCTGCACGGCGCGGCGCATGGCCTTCATCAGCTCATTGGAATTGGCAGGTTTGGGCAAGGCGCTATCGAAAGCATCGCGCCATTTGGTATGTTCGGTTGAATCCGCCAGAAAGGCTGAAAGCGCCAGAATCGGCGTGTCGGCGCAATGGGCCAATTCGGCGCGGATCGAGCGCGCAGCTGTGACGCCATCCATCACCGGCATTTCAATGTCGAGCAGGATCACATCGTAAACATCATTGCGAGCACATTGCAACGCCAATTCGCCATCTTCCACCGCATCAACAACAAAGCCCATGCGTTCCAGCATGGCCTTGGTGACGATGCGTGATGTCACCTGATCTTCGGCGTAAAGCACACGCCGTGGCGAACCATCGGCACGTTGAAAACGTGGTGTCGGATTGGAGGAGGCGAGAACAGTCATCGTGGGCAAAACCTAGCCGCCCAATCCTTGCGTTAAGATTTAACGACTGGATAATCCACAAGCAGATTCAAGCCATGCTTAATGAGGTATTATTTGGTGCCGAACATGCGGTCACCCGCATCGCCAAGGCCAGGCACGATATAGCCGTGGTCATTGAGCTTTTCATCCACGGCCGCCGTGAAGATGGGCACATCCGGGTGCGCCCTGTGGAATCGCTCCACACCTTCGGGGGCAGAAAGCAGGGTGCACAGGCGCAAGTCCTTGGCGCCTTTTTCTTTCAGGCGGCTGACAGCAGTGGCAACTGAATTGCCCGTGGCCAGCATCGGGTCCACCACAATGGTGCCACGCTCGGCAATGTCTTCCGGCACTTTCATGTAATATTGAACGGGCTGCAGAGTTTTCGGGTCACGGTAAAGGCCGATGTGGCCCACGCGCGCCGATGGCAGCAAATCCAGCATGCCTTCCAGCAAGCCATTGCCTGCGCGCAACACCGAAACAATCACCAGCTTCTTGCCCTTGATGATGGGCGCTTCCATGGGGGCGACGGGTGTTTCGATGTGGGTAAATGTCATCGGCAGGTCACGGCACACTTCATAGGCCATGAGCAGGCTGATCTCGCGCAGCAATTGGCGGAACACGGCGGTGGGCGTGTTCTTGTCACGCATCAGGGTGAGCTTGTGCAGCACCAAAGGGTGGTTGACAATGGTCAGATTTTGCGGGGCTTTGAATGTCATGACTTGGGCCTATCAATTTGATATTGCAGCATCATGGCCCTTTTCACCGGCCTTGCCCATCACCGCCTCTGCGCTATCCACTTTATTCAAATGAGACCCTTGCAAAATCCCAGGTCACTGCTTATTCTGTAACAATTGGAGTTACATTATGTCCCAGAGCAATTATTCGATCCCTGCTGCCACCCACATTGGCCATGTCCACCTCAAAGTGTCAGACCTGAGACGAGCACTCGATTTCTATTGCGGTGTTCTGGGCTTTGAACAACAGCAAATGTATGGCGCGGATGCCGCATTTATTTCCGCTGGCGGCTATCACCATCACATCGGCCTCAATACTTGGGAAAGCAAGGGCGGTTCACCACCTCCTCCGGGAACCACCGGGCTTTTTCACACTGCGATTCTCTATCCCGCCCGCACTGATCTTGCCAATGCGCTGAAGCGGGTTGTCGGTTCTGGATTGCAGCTTGATGGCGCTTCAGACCACGGTGTTTCCGAAGCGCTTTACCTGCGTGATCCGGACCAGAATGGCGTGGAACTCTATTGGGACAAGCCCAAGGAACAATGGCCGTTTGACGCAAGTGGCAGGCTGCAGATGTACACCCGCCGGCTTGATCTCGACGACCTCATCAAACAGGCAACCCTCTAAACTGAAAAGCGGATACCGGGGGGTCAAAATTCTCGTTCTATATTGATCATCCTGAATTCATTGCTTGCGAAAATTTCCAGGGTTGGCGTCATGTGGCGGTAAACTTTTGACGCTGGTTTGCGTATGATCAATATCATGAATCTTGCTCTTGTCTGGTTCCGCCAGGATCTGCGCCTGTCTGATCATCCAGCACTTGCCGCCGCCGCCAGCAAAGGTGCCGTGATCCCCTTGTACATTTTCGATGATGATGCGCCGGGTGAATGGCGCTGGGGCGGGGCTTCGCGCTGGTGGCTGCATCATTCACTGCGCGCGCTTGGTGCTGCGGCGCCCTTGGTTTTGCGGTGTGGACGCAGCGAAGATGTTTTGCGCCATGTGATCACGAGTTCGGGCGCCACTGCGCTGCATTTCACCCGCGACTATGCGCCATGGTCAGGTGCTCTGGAACAGCGCGTGAAGGCGCTGTGTGATGATCTGGGCGTTAGCTGCCATCGCCATGGCGGATATTTGCTGCATGAGCCCGAATCCATCCGCAATGGCCAGGGTGAGCCCTACAAAGTTTACACCCCTTTTTCGCGCGCCTGTTTTGCAGCGGGAGAGCCGCGTGCACCAAGGCCAGCGCCGCAAATATTATGGGCACAGCATGTGTTGGCTTCCGATTTGCTGGAAAGTTGGGGTCTGCTGCCCAAGCGACAGAACTGGGCAACAGGATTCGAAGTTGCGTGGCAACCGGGTGAATCGGGTGCGCAAGCTTTGCTTGCCCATTTCATTGACGAGGCGCTGGCCCATTATGCCGAAGGCCGCGACAGGCCGGACAAACCCTTCATCTCGCGGCTTTCACCACACTTGCATTGGGGCGAAATTTCACCGCATCAGGTTTGGCATGCCATTCGCGCCGCAGCCGCCCGGCAAGAGGGGCGCGCGGACCAAAGTGCTGAGAAATTCCTGAAGGAACTATTGTGGCGCGAATTTGCCAATCACCTGCTGCATCACTGGCCAACATTTCCAACCAAATGCTTTCGGCCTGAGTTTGAGGCATTTCCCTGGATCAGTGATGAATCTGCCCTTGCCTGCTGGCAGCGGGGCAAGACTGGCTATCCCATTGTGGACGCGGGGATGCGCGAATTGTGGGCCACAGGCTTCATGCATAACCGCGTGCGCATGATCGTGGCTTCATTCCTCATCAAGCATCTGCAGTTGGATTGGCGCGCAGGCCAGCACTGGTTCTGGGACACATTGGTGGATGCCGACATCGCCAACAATTCTGCAAGCTGGCAATGGGTGGCGGGCTGTGGGGCTGATGCATCGCCCTATTACCGCATTTTCAACCCCATGCTCCAGGGCGCCAAGTTTGATCCTGATGGGGCCTATGTAAAACACTGGGTGCCGGAGCTGCATGAGGTGCCCCTTGAACATATCCACGCGCCGTGGGAGATGGAGGTTCCGCCTGCGGCCTATCCCGCGCCGATGGTGGACCATGGCAAAGCCCGCGCCCGCGCGATGGCGGCTTTTGCCAGTATCAAACAGGGTAGCAGCAGTTCAAGGTAAGATTGAATCGCTTCAGAAACGATCTGAAGAGACTCGTTCCGCATTCGAAACAAGACTCATAAGTTATTGTTACTAAAATATTTTTTAACTCCTACTTGCTTTACTTGATCCACCCCACTTCGTCATTCCCGTACCCGCCTGCGCGGGCACAAGCTTCGGCGGGAATCCAGCTTTGCCATATTTGATATCTTCAAAAGCTGGGCCCCGGCCTTCGCCTAGGTGACGAATAAATGGGGCCGATTGAAGTTGATTGAGGTCTAAGAAGTCAGTTGGTCGCGTTTTGCTTGGCGAGTTGGGCCCAGGTGTTGGGCTTGGCCAACATCTGCTGCAGATAGTTCATGTTGGCTTCCACCTGATCCGGCGGCAAATCGGCCGAGGCCACTTGCCTGGCCTCATCCATACGGCCCTGCAGGCCGATCACCAAAGCGAGGTTCTGGCGCACTTGCGGCATGGCAGCGCTGCCCGGCTGGGCCAAAGCGGAGCGGAGAACTTTTTCGGCTTCGGGCAGTTTGCCCTGAAGCGCAAAGGACAGGCCCATATTGTTTTCCACAGAGAGGGCACCAGGCTGAAGTGCCAGCGCCTTGTTGTATTGCTGGCGCGCCAGATCAAACTGGCCCTGCTGGTCATAGGCCGAGCCCAAGGCTGAATAGGTTTTCCAGTCCGCCTTGCCACCGGCGGTGGCACGTTCCAGTATTGTGGCTGCTTCGCCGGGCCGCTGTGCTGTCAGGAATTCCTTGCCAATGCGCGATTGCAGCGCCGCGTCGTTGGGATGGGCGAGGGAAAGCGCTTTCAACACTTCTGTCTGGGTGTCGAGTTGCCCCAGCTTGCCGAGGTTGGTCGCGTATTCGAAGCCGATCTTCTCATCGCCTGGATGTGCAGCCCATGCAGCGGAAAGTTCACGCGTGCGCACATAGGAGGGTGCGTCCGCTCCAGCCGCAGGTGCGTCCGTCGTGCTGCCTGTCGCAAATGAATCCACTTCCAGGTTGGCATGGTGCCCAGAACAGCCGCCCATAAAAACTGCGAGGACGAGCAGCGGCAGAAGGCTGCTGCGGGCTTTCAGCTTTTCGGGAAGGTTAAACATGACGACTCCAACGGACTATTTGGGCCCAAGCATGCTGGCTTTTCGTCAACAAACCATTAACCATGTGGGCTCTTGAGAATCACAGGGGCGCATATGGTTAAGGCGAGTGAAATCCTTCTGGCAGGCAGCAAGGCTGCTGTGCCGTTGCACGTGGTCAGCAAGTCAGGTCTGCAAGGCCTGCCCCCGCCAATGAAAACGCAGGCGTCTGCACTCAGCTTTGATGCCGCGTCCTGTTCGATCTTGCCCATCATCGAAAACGGCGTGATTGCACAGGTGCTGGTGGGCAAGCCTGCAGCAGATGCTGATCCCTTTGCACTGGGCGCGATCAGTTCAAAGCTGCCGCCTGGCACTTACACTTTCGCCACTTCGCCGAAGC
>JAYTIG010000391.1:0-1450 GCA_043731995.1 Hyphomicrobiales bacterium | reverse complement strand
AACTTTCTCGATGCTCATTTCCATTTCCTTTCGGCAATTTCTGCAAACAGGCGCGCCCAGGAACGGGCGCCCTTGTGAAAACTCTCGACATCATATTTCTCATTGGGGCTGTGGGCCGCATCGTCAAAGCGCGAAAAGCCCACCAGCAGGCTTTCCATCTTCTGGTGCTTGCGAAAACACTCCACCACGGGGATGGAAACGCCGCTGCCAACGATCGCTGCTTTCACGCCCCACTCATTGCGAAGCGCGGCCGCCGCCATTTTGACCCATGGGCTGTTTTCTTCAATCGTAATGCCAGTTGAATCACCGCCGCTGGCGGTGAACGAGGCGCGGCAATCCTTGGGCAGGTTCTTCTTGATGAAGCTGCGGAAGGCCTTGCGGACATGCGCAGGTTTCTGCCCATCCACCAGACGGAAAGAGAATTTGGCGTGGGCCTCAGCAGGTAGAACCGTCTTGCGGCCCTCTGACGTATAGCCGCCCCAGAGGCCGTTCACCTCAACCGTGGGTCTCGCCCAGATTTGCTCAGCCAATGTGAAGGCCTGTTCGCCCGCAGGCGTCTTGAGTCCCACTTCGCCCAAAAACTGTCTGGCGCCAAGGCCCAGCTTTTTCCAGCCAGCACGGCGGGCGGCTGATGGCAGCTTCACGCCATCATAAAACCCCGGGATGGTGATGCGGCCTTTCTGGTCATGAACCTTGGCAATGAGGGCAGAAAGCACTTTCAGCGGGTTGGTGGCCGGGCCGCCAAAATAGCCAGAATGCAAATCGATGCGCGCCGCACTGATGGTCAACTCCTCGGCAATGCAGCCGCGCAGCGATGTGGTTATGGCAGGGGTTTTGTCGTCCCACATTTCGGTGTCGCAAACCATGGCAATATCTGCTGACAGGGCCTCGCCTTGGGCCTTGAGGAAGCGGTCGAGATGGTCGCTGTCGCCCTCCTCATCGCCTTCCAATACGACTGTCAGACGAAAGGGTAATTCGCCCACCACTTCCAGCCAGCGCGTGGCAGCGGTGAGGAAGGTCATCACCTGGCCTTTGTCATCCGTGGCACCACGGGCAAAGATGGCTTCAGCCCCGCGCACCGCCTGGCCCAGGCGCGGATCAAATGGCGGGCTTTCCCAGAGGATCAGCGGGTCGACGGGTTGCACGTCATAGTGCCCATAAAACAACACATGGGGCAGATCTGTGCGTTCCGCGCCCCAACGGGCCAGAAGCACGGGCTGGCCTGTGGTTTCATGCAGGCGGGCCTCAAAGCCACGGGCTTCCACCCAGGCTTTCAGCCAATGCCCACATGCGCGGCAATCGGCTGCAAAAGCCGGGTCAGTGCCAATGCTTTTAAATCGCAGTAATTCAAACAGAAAGCCCATGGTTTCTGCTTGCGTGGCATCAATTTTTGAGAGTACGGCTTGAAGCATGAAAAATTAGCGAATCCGCGTTATTTCCATTGATTGTA
>JAYTIG010000390.1:0-4085 GCA_043731995.1 Hyphomicrobiales bacterium | reverse complement strand
CCCGGGTGGAGACTATGCGATCTACGTTTTGTTCTATCCCAGCAATGGCCCACAGGTGCGACCCTCCACCTGGATTTCCGGTTCTGGCTATATCTGCGCGCCGGGGGGCCACAGCCACTATGTGAATATCGGTGGCAGCACGGATTCGGTTGTGTGGAAAGACATGAACAATCTGCCCTTCCACATCTACACGCGTGGGCCCGCCAGCGTGGCATACATGCTGGCAAAGGCAGGCCTGCCGCCCGAGCTTGAATTGCGGGGGCGGTGGCAGGGCGATGAAATTGTCATGAAAGATGATGGCACCATCGCAGCCGCGTTCCTCAGCGATGGAACACTCAATCCCAATGCGCCAATGCGCAAGCCTGAAGCGGAGCAACAGTTGAGTTTCCACGAAAGTTTTTGGGGCATTACCAACCCGTGCTCATAAACGCGGGTCTATTTCGACGGGAGGGTGAGGGTGGAAATTTCAGCTTCAAACTGTCCGATTGCTGATCGTCCGTCATCGGCCACCGCGTAGACACCGCGCGCCTGTTTAACGAACCAGCCATAATAGTTGCTGCGCAGGATCGAGGCGCTGCGGTCCACCAGTGTTTGTTTGCGCAAATGGGCCACGCGCATGGGGCCGTGCATATGCAAATGCGCCAGGCAACGCAGCGCATCCTGGCGGTAGGCGGTCATCAATTTTGTTTTGCTGCTGCCGCCCAAATTGGGATCACCTTGGCGGCGCTTGAATTCGCCCAGCAATGCTGTTCTGCGTTTGGCATTTTGCCGTGGCGCATAAGGTGTTGGTTCAGCCAACACTTCAACACTGCCGGAGTTTGAAACGACAATAAGGCCAAAGCCAATGCGCTTGGCCAGTTTTGCTGCTTCAGAAGGCACAGCGCGTTTGGGCCGGGGGATGGCGATGTAAACGCAGTCCGTGAGGGCCAGGCGATCGACCGCCTGGTAGAAGAGTTGCAACGTGAGGCTTGTCTTGAGTTCAACAATCAGCGGCGGATCATCGCCGCGCAACGCCACCACATCGCAGGTGTTCACCTCGGCCTTGACGGTGTAACCGCGCAATTCCAGAAAGGCTTTGATCGGGAAATAAAGGTCAGTTTCCTTCATTGGTTTGAGAATCTACGATGATTCGCGTGCACTGGCGCTAGCGAAACGCCCTTCCACCCGATGGGGGAAGGGTGTTTGCTCGTCAGTATCAGAACCGCAACTGCTTCACCTGCACCACATTCGGCACCTTCTGCACTTGGTCCATCACCGCTTGCGGCACTTGGCCATCTGTTTCGATGATGCTGATGGCGTCGCCGCCTTCGGCGATGCGACCCAGATGGAAAGTGCCCATGTTGATGCCAGCATTGCCCAAAAGCGTGCCCACACGACCAACAAAACCCGGCTTGTCGTTATTGGTGATGTAAAGCATGTGCGGACCGAAGTTGCACTCCAGCTCTATGCCCTTGATCTGGATGATGCGCGGCTTGCCATCACCAAAAACCGTGCCTGCAACAGCGCGCTCGTATTTATCAGTTTTTACCGTGATGCGGATATAGGTTTCATAAGCGCCGCGCCGGGTTTGCTTTACCTCATCAACCTTGATGCCGCGTTCCTTTGCCACGACGGGCGCTGAGACCATGTTGATGGTGCCCATTTGCGGCTGAAGGATACCTGCAAGTGCCGCCGAGGTGAGGGCCTTGGTGTTCATCTCGCCCACTTCACCGGCATATTCAATGACGATGCCGTTGATGGTGGAATCTGTCAGTTGGCCCGCAAAGGAGCCGAGCTTTTCTGCCAGCGCCACATACGGCTTCAGGCGCGGCGCTTCTTCCGCGCTGATCGAGGGCATGTTGAGTGCGTTGGTGACGGCACCTTTGATCAGATAGTCTGACATCTGCTCAGCAACTTGCAGCGCCACGTTTTCCTGTGCTTCATCGGTGGAGGCGCCCAGATGTGGCGTGCACACCACGTTTTCGAGATTAAACAGTTTGTGGCTGCTGGCGGGCTCGGTTTCGAACACATCGAGGGCGGCACCTGCCACATGCTTGGACATCAGCGCATCATAGAGCGCGTCTTCATTTACCAAACCGCCGCGAGCACAGTTGATGATGCGCACACCTTTTTTGCATTTCGCCAGCGAGGCCGCATCGATGATGTTGCGCGTCTTGTCGGTGAGCGGTGTGTGAAGCGTGATGAAATCCGCGCGTTTGAAGATCTCTTCGAGATCAACTTTCTCAACGCCGATTTCAACAGCACGTTCAGCTGACAGGAAGGGATCGAAGGCGATCACTTTCATCTTCAGGCCCAGCGCACGGTCCGCCACGATGGAGCCGATGTTGCCGCAGCCAATCACGCCCAGGGTTTTGTTGTAAAGCTCAACGCCCATGAAGCGGTTCTTTTCCCATTTGCCGGCATGGGTGGAGACATTGGCTTCCGGAATTTGGCGGGCCAGCGCCATCATCATGGAAATGGCATGCTCAGCAGTGGTGATGGCATTGCCGAAGGGTGTGTTCATCACCACAATGCCCTTGGCAGAGGCGGCCGGAATGTCGACGTTATCAACGCCAATGCCGGCGCGGCCCACCACTTTGAGCCGCGTGGCGGCTTCCAAGATTTTCGGCGTCACCTTGGTGGCGGAACGGATGGCGAGGCCGTCGTAATTCGGGATGGCCGCAAGCAACGCGTCCTTGTCCTTGCCGAGGTCTGGCTTGTAATCCACTTCAACGCCGCGATCCTTGAAAATTTGAACAGCAGCGGCAGAGAGTTTGTCGGAAATCAAAACGCGAGGGGCCATGAGTGAGTGCTCCAAAATTATGCGAAAGAGAAAAACGAATTAAAGCGAATAGCGAGTAGCGAATAGCGAATAGCGAATAGGGGAAGGAAGAATCGAGTTTCTTTCTTCCCTATTCGCTACTTACTATTCGCTATTCGCTTCCTTATAAGCCCAATCTAACCAGTGGGTTAGGGCTTCAACATCTGCCGGCTCCACTGTGGCACCACACCAGATGCGAAGGCCGGGCGGGGCATCGCGGTAGGCGCCCAAGTCATAGGCCACCTTTTCGGCTTCCAGCAGTTTCACCATCTTCTTCGGCACATCTTCTGCGCCATCAAGCGTGAGGCACACCGAAGTGTTCGAACGCGTGGCAGGAACCTTGGCCAAGTGATGCGCGAATTTGGATTTGGAAATCCATGCATCAATCACAGCGGCATTGGCATCGGCGCGGGCGCGCAAGGCAGACAGGCCGCCCAATGATTTGGCCCATTCCAGCGCCAGCACATAATCTTCCACGCAAAGCATGGAGGGTGTGTTGATGGTTTCGCCTTCGAAGATACCGGCAATCAATTTTCCGCCGGAGGTGAGGCGAAAAATTTTGGGCAACGGCCAAGCGGGCACATAGGATTCCAAACGCGCCACGGCACGGGGGCTGAGGATCAGAACGCCATGCGCGCCTTCGCCGCCGAGAACCTTCTGCCAGGAGAATGTCACAACATCGAGTTTCGTGAAGTCCATCTCCTGCGCGAAGGCAGATGAGGTGGCATCGCAAATCGTCAGCCCTTCACGGTTTGCAGGGATGAAATCAGCATTGGGCACACGCACACCAGAGGTGGTGCCGTTCCAGGTGAACACCACGTCATGCGCGAAATTGATCTGCGATAAGTCAGGCAATTCGCCATAGCCGCTCACGATCTTGCGCGCGTCTTTGAGCTTGAGCTGTTTCAGAATGTCGGAAACCCAGCCATCGCCGAATGATTCCCAGGCCACAACGTCAACAGGCCGTTGACCGAGAAGAGACCACAGCGCCATCTCAACAGCGCCTGTGTCAGAGGCGGGCACGATGCCGATCTTGTAATCGGCGGGAACGCCGAGCACTTCACGCGTCAGGTCAATCGCCTTTTTCAGGCGCGCCTTGCCCAGCGATGAACGGTGGGAACGGCCCACAACAGCGTCTTTGAGTTTTTCAGGGGTCCAGCCCGGGAACTTCGCACAAGGGCCGGAGGAAAAATTGGCGCAAGCCGGGCGCACAGCCGGTTTCGTATCTGTCATTTTGATCTCCATCCTTACAGATGGGTTGAGCCACGTTGGGGTGGCCTAGCCC
>JAYTIG010000389.1:0-10517 GCA_043731995.1 Hyphomicrobiales bacterium | reverse complement strand
TCACACCTTAAGCATGAAGGGCCTGCCCTCAAAGGCGTTGGCGCCGCGGCCAATACTCTCAACCGCCGCCAGCATGCGGCCTTCACGGCCAAGCAGATGATCCACCCGCGTCGTGATCAAGCGGTTCGGCGTGGCTGAGGGTGAGGCACGGCGCAATTCCTGCGCCAGCTCCATTTCATCCGCATCTGGCCGCAACACGCAGAGCGCCGCAAATGCCGAAGCCGTGGAGCGGCTGATCCCTGCCCAGCAATGGATCAGCAGCGGTGCGCGCCTGTCCCAAGCCGTGATGAAGTTCACCAGCTTTTCCGCATCACTTTGTGTCGCCGCACTCATTCCCGCCGTCTCTTCGTTGATGTCACTGAAGGTGAGGCGCAAGTGCTGCGCGTCTTCAATGCCGCGATAAGAGGGATGTGGCGTTTCCGGCCCCAATACGCCGATGACAGAACGCGCGGCGTGAAGGTCAATCAGTTCCTGGGCTTGGGCTAGGCCACACACAATGATCATGACAGAGCTTTGAACCTCTCCAGATAAAGCGCCTTGGCCTCATTCGGTGCCAAGGGTTTGAGCTGATGAAATTGAGCAGAACCCGCTCCATTGAGGCCCTTGGGCCGGCCGAAAAACCTCTCCGCCTCATCCAGCGAAAAACCGGCCAGTTGCGTGGCCTCAAGATAGGCCGCCATCTTGTCGGCCTGCTTGATATTGGCCTCCAGCGCTTCATCCATGGCCGGTGGCAATTCAAACCGCAAATGAATGGCCGCCATCAAACGCCTCTCAAATGCTTTGTAATCCACGCCCAGAGCAGTCTTGAAGGGTGAGATCATGTCGCCGATCACATATTCCGCCGCGTCATGCAACAATGCGGCCCGGCGTTGCGCCTTGCTCAATTCCTTGCGTGTGTGGCTGAAAATTGCCTCCACCAAAAGGCAGTGCTGCGCCACGGAGAAAGCAGTGTCGCCCTTGGTTTGCCCATTCCACCGCGCCACGCGCGCGAGGCCATGTGCGATATCCTCAATCTCAATGTCCAGCGGCGATGGATCGAGCAGATCAAGACGCCGCCCCGATAACATGCGTTGCCAGGCGCGCGCCATAGATCTAGCGCACCAGTTTCTTCACCGCTGCATGGCGGTGGCAGGTGACAAGATGATCATTATACAACCCGCAAGCCTGCATGAAGGCATAGACAATGGTAGGGCCCACAAATTTGAATCCACGTTTCAACAAGTCTTTCGAAATCTTCTCGCTGAGAAGTGTTTTGCCGGGAATTTGCTTCAGGCCTTCATATTTCATGTTGATTGGCTTTCCTCTAACCTGCTCCCACATATAGGCCGAGAAGTTCTCCATCTTGAGATAGGCCTCAGCGCTTTTCACCGTACCCTCAATTTTCAGGCGGTTGCGCACGATGCCCGCATCCTGCATCAGGGCTTCAATCTTGGCGGGCTTGTAGTTCACAATGACCTCCGGCTTGAAGCCATCAAAGGCGGTGCGGAAGTTCTCACGCTTGCGCAAAATGGTGATCCAGGAAAGCCCGGCCTGAAAACCATCGAGAACAAGCTTTTCAAACAACGCGCGGCCGTCATATTCGGGAACACCCCAATCAGTGTCGTGATAATGCATGTAAAGCGCGTCACCGCCACACCAGCCGCAGCGGCAAATGCCGTCCTCATGTTTCACGGCGGTCATGGCAGTTTCACCTCGAATTTCGCCCAATCCGGTTTCACCACAATGAAGGGCAAAGGCACTTCCAATTCTGCCAACCTGTCGAGGCGCAACAGCGCCAAGGCCTGCTTGCCGCGCCGTCCGAGAACTTCGCCCAGAAGCATTCCATTGCTGCGGATTTCATCCGCATACTGATCATCCGCAAACATCAGCGGCAAGATGCGGCTGCGCGCAGTTGCGCGGTGCTGCATGCGTGACACCACTTCTTGGCCTATGTAGCATCCCTTGTTGAAATCAACACACTCGAACTGGTCAAAATTGGCCTCATGCGGAAACACTTTGCCGCTGCCAATCTCGGCAGAATCTGCAATGCCCAAGGCGAAGCGCAGCGTGTCATAACTTCCCCCTGCAGCAGCACTGCCGCGTGGCATGATGTGCCTCGCACCAAGGCCGGCATGGCGTGGATCAGCGAAGCCCTCGCCGCCCACCACCACTTCAACATCATCGCGCGGCGTGATCATGAATTTCGCCCGCAAGCGATAGAGTTTGAGCTTGGAGATCAGCGCTTCACGCTGTGCTGAATCACAGTCGAGGAAAACATTGGCACCCGCATGGTGAACGAACAGGTCGTGCAGGATTTTGCCTTGCGGCGAAAGCAGCGCGCCATAGGCAATTTCACCTTGATTCAAAGTCTCAATATCGCAAGTTAAGACATTGTGCAAGAATGATAAAATGCCTTCTCCTTCCAGCGCAATGACAGCGCGGTTGGAAAGGGCTTCGGGCGAGAATGGTGATGCGGTTGCCATGAGGGAAGCAAAGTTTTACGAGAGTGTTGCGGCGGGTGCAAGGAGAAGCGGGTGGCACAATCGGTTGATTTGATTTTGAAGGGCGGTACCATCGTCAACCAGAATGGCATCGGTGTTGGCGATGTGGCCGTGAAGGGTGGCAAGGTTGTTGCCATCGGCGATGTCTCCGGTCTCACGGCCGCAGAAATACTGGATTGCCGCAACCTGCACGTCTTGCCCGGCGTAATTGACAGCCAAGTTCACTTTCGTGAACCCGGCGCCACGCACAAGGAAGATTTGGAAACCGGCAGCCGTGCGGCTGTGGCCGGTGGCGTCACCGCCGTTTTTGAAATGCCCAATACCAAACCCACCACCACATCTGCCGAAGCATTGGCAGATAAGGTAGCCCGGGCCCGGCACCGCATGTTTTGTGATTTCGCCTTTTACATGGGCGGCACGCGCGAGAATATCGGCAACATCAATTCACTCGAAAATCTCGAAGCCTCCGCTGGCATCAAAGTGTTTGCGGGCTCTTCAACCGGAGACTTGCTGGTGGAAGATGATGCCGGGCTGGAAGCCATCATCCAGCGCCTTTCACGCCGCGCCGCTTTTCACAGCGAGGATGAAGCCCGGTTACGCGCCCGCGTGGGCTTTCAGCGCGCCGGAGACCCCTCCTCGCATCCCATCTGGCGCGATGAAGAAGCGGCGGTGATTTCCACGGCCCGCCTCATCCGGCTGGCGCAGAAGCATAACAAGCGCATTCATGTGCTGCATATTTCAACTGCGGAGGAACTGCCCTTGCTGGCTGCCGCGCGCGATGTGGCCACGGTGGAAGTGACACCACACCACCTCACGCTGTCAGCTGATGACTATGCGCGCCTGGGCACCAAGCTGCAAATGAACCCGCCCGTGCGCGACAAACGCCACCGCGAAGCCCTGTGGTCTGCAATAGCTTCCGGCCTCGTCGATGTACTAGGCTCTGACCACGCGCCCCACACGCTGGAGGAAAAATCCAAGCCCTATCCAGGGTCGCCCTCAGGCATGACCGGTGTGCAAACCCTTGTGCCCATCATGCTCAACCATGTGAATGAAGGCCGCTTGAGCCTTCAGCGCTTTGCCGATCTCACGTCGCACGGCCCGCAACGCATTTTCAATTTGCGCAACAAAGGCCGCATTGCTGAAGGATATGACGCAGACTTCACCATCGTGGATATGAAACGCACCGAAACCATCAGCAATAAGTGGATTGAAAGCCGCTGTGGCTGGACGCCTTATGACGGCGTGAAAGTGCAAGGCTGGCCCGTGGGCACCTATTTGCGCGGCCACCGCGCCATGTGGCAGGGTGAGATTGCGCCAATGGCTTTCGGCGAACCGGTGAGATTCTAGCCCCCGCCCCGTCACCCCGGCGAAGGCCGGGGCTCCGCTTTGACTGGGCTTGGAAATATTAATGAAGCGGGATCCCGGCCTTCGCCGGGATGACGGTGTTACAAACGGAGTTCTAGATGTCCAAATTCAACGCCCTGCTCGTTTCCAAAACAGACTCCGGCCAAAAGGCCGAGTTTGTTCAGTGGGCCCAAGATCAACTCATGCCCGGCGATGTGACGATCCGCGTCTCGCATTCCTCAGTGAACTACAAGGATGGTCTCGCGGTAACGGGCAAAGGCCCGATCATCCGGCAATTTCCATTGATCCCCGGCATCGACATGGCAGGCAAGGTGATCTCCTCATCCCATGCGCGCTGGAAGGTCGGGGATGACGTGGTTTTGGGCGGCTGGGGCGTGGGCGAATCCCATCACGGCGGCTTTGCCCAAGTGGCCCGCGTGAAAGGCGATTGGCTGGTGCCTCTGCCGAAAGGTTGGAACCCGCAAGATGCCATGGCCGTAGGTGTGGCGGGTTACACTTCCATGCTTTGCGTCATGGCGCTGGAAGAACAGGGTGTGAAGCCCGATCAGGGCGAAGTTCTGGTCACGGGTGCTGCGGGCGGTGTTGGCTCCGTGGCCATCGTGTTGTTGGCAAAGTTGGGCTTCAAGGTGGCCGCTTCCACGCGCCGCTTGGGTGAGTCCAATTTTCTCAAAAGTCTCGGCGCCACAACAGTGGTGGATGCGGCAGAATTGAACGGCCCTGTAAAGCCCTTGGCCAAGACGCGCTGGGCGGCAGCCATTGATTGCGTGGGCTCCACCACGCTGGCCAATGTGCTTTCGATGATTCAGCCGGAAGGGTCTGTTGCGGCCTGCGGCCTGGCGCAAGGCATGGATTTGCCGACATCCGTTGCGCCCTTCATCTTGCGCGGCGTACGGTTGATCGGCATCAATTCAGTGACAACCCCGTTGGCCCGCCGCCAACAGGCCTGGGACAGGCTGGTGCGAGACCTGGACATGGCCAAGCTGCATGCACTTTCAACCACCGTGGGCCTCAGCGATGTGCCGCGCGTTGCGGTAGACATCGTGTCCGGAAAAACCCGCGGCCGCGTGATTGTGGATGTGGGCCGCTGACTACTGCTTCGTGCGGCCCACGGTGAATTCACCATTGCGGATACGCTGTGGCAAGCGTTCGCACATCATGGCCACAGGCTCTTCGCCATAGGTGGCAATCATGTCTGACAGTGCCGCGAAGATCGCTGCCGTGGCAATGCAATCCGGGTCCAATCCATCGTAAACGGCCTCTTCCCACGCATCGAGGATATAGCGCAGTGCTGCCTGCTTTGCTTCCTGTGGCGGATATTCCAGGTCTTTGTCTTCAATGCTATTCGGCGGCAGATTCTGCATGACATCCCCATGGGTGCGCGAGACTCGCGACACCACGGCGTCAACCTAACATTTTAACGCCTTGGCCCAAGCTGATCCTTAAAGGAAGGTTAACGCAGGAACGATGCTTTGAATCAAATTTCGAGCAATAACCTTGCGGCGGCGATGGCCTTAGCAGTGTTGGGAGCCAGTGAAAGCTGTGAAATTTCAACCGCTGCGACGAACCGTGCCTCTGCCGCATCGCTGGCAGCGCGCGGTTCTGCGCCTTCCCATAGTGCGGCATAGCAGGCGATGGCATAGTGGATATCATGCGTGATGATTTCAAAGAGCCCTGCCAGAACCTTGAGCTCAATGGCAAGGCCAGTCTCTTCCATCACTTCGCGCCGCGCTGCCGCCTCAGCGGATTCGCCAAATTCGACCTTGCCTCCCGGCAGGCCCCACAGGCCCTGCCCCAATTTCTGCCCGCGCCTCACCAGCAGCACATCGCGCCCGCGAAACACGGCGGCAGAAGCAGCAAGAATGGGCCTTGGATTCGTCATGGGGCAAAGCCTATCTTACCCTTCATGTGTTCGCTCTATTCATTTCGTCGCGCCGCTGAGGAAGCCCGAAGCCTGGCCGGCTATTTGGAGCAGCCCTATTTTCCGCCGCGCGAACATATTCACCCCGGCAGCCCCATCGCCATCGTGCGCAACGGGCTGGATGGCCAGCGCCACTTCGCACTGGTGCGCTGGGGTTTTGTGCCAGGCTGGTCCAAGGAAATTCAACCCGGCAGGCCGCTGATCAATGCGCGCAGTGAAAGTGTCTATGATAAGGCCAGCTTCAAAAACGCCATTCGCCGCCGCCGCTGCCTGATTTTGGCCGATGGCTTTTATGAATGGCAGGATGTTGGCGCCAAGCGCAAGCAAGCCTGGTTCATCCACCGGCCCGATCATTCGCTCTTTGCCTTTGCTGGCATATGGGAACATTGGCTCTCGCCCGAAGGCAGCGAGATTGAAACGGCAGCGATGCTCACCACCATTCCAAATCTGCCTTTGTCGGCCATTCACGATCGCTCACCCGTTGTTGTAATGCCGGAGAATTACACGCGCTGGCTATCGAGTGATGAAAAAGTGCAAGACTTGCTGGTGGCCCCACCGGAAGAATTCTGGGTGATGGAAAGAGTGGCCAGCCCGCGTGCACGCACACCCGCGCCGCCACTCCCGCCACCGCCCAAACAACAAATGGATCTGCTGTGAAACACTTGCGTGTGATTGAATGTGCCCCCGGCCTCATCGCCTATTACGATGGCCGCGTTGATGGTTATCGCTGGACCGAAGCGCCGAACTGGGTGGATGACGGAGCCATTTCACTGGGCATTGCAAGCTATGCTTTAGTGAGCGAAAACAAAGCGTTAATTTATGATACGCATGTATCGGTTGAACATGCGAAATTCATCCGCGCCGATCTGGAAAGGCGTGGCATCACAGATTTCATGGTGTTGTTGAGCCATTGGCATTTGGATCACGTGGCAGGAACGGAAGCCTTCACCGATTGCGAAATCTTCAGCACTGCAAAAACGCTGGCCCATCTCACCGCACATAAATCCGGCATTGAAGAGGGAACATTCCACGGCCCACCCACCATCAAGCCGCTGATCCTGCCAACGCGCACATTTAATGGCGAAATGGATTTCCAACTCGGCAAACGCAAACTGAAATTCATTGAATGCAACATTCATTCTGACGATGCCGCTTTAATCTGGATCGCGGACGAAGGCCTGCTGCTGGCGGGCGACACGATGGAAGACACCATCACCTATGTGGGAGAGCCTGAACACTTCGCGACGCATCTGGCCGATCTCGACAGGCTATGGGCCTTGAATCCGGAATTCATTTTCCCCAATCATGGTGACCCGGAGATCATCAGCGTGGGCGGCTATGGCAAAGGCCTGATCAAGGCGCAACAGCAATATATCCGCATGCTGCAACGCTGCCGAACGGACGCTGCCTTGCGCGCCAGGCCTTTGCGTGAATTGATTGCAGGCCCGCTGGAAATGGGTTGGGTGAATTACTTCGCGCCCTATGAAGAAGTGCATGCGCAGAATTTGCAGCGCGTGGTGGGGAATTGAAACATCAGCTCGGCGCCAATTTTTTAGCCCGTCATTCCCGCGAAGGCGGAAATCCAGCTAAAGCTACAAGTGCTATACCAACTAAAGCTGGGCCCCGGCCTTCGCCGGGGTGACGGAGTTAGTGATGTCGCATGCGAGACGGGCTTTTCTTTAGCCCACAATCTTCGCCTTTGTTGCCTTCCGCAAATCAGATTCGCTTACACCCGGCGCACATTCCACAATCTTCAATCCGCCAGGCACAACATCCAGCACGCCCAGATCGCTGATGATGCGGCTCACCACGCCCTTGCCCGTGAGTGGCAATTCGCATTTGGCCAGGATCTTGCTATCACCCGCCTTGTTGGTGTGTTCCATCACCACCACCACGCGGCCCACACCCGCCACTAGATCCATGGCACCACCCATGCCCTTGACCAGCTTGCCGGGGATCATCCAATTGGCAATGTCGCCATGTTCGGAAACTTCCATGGCGCCAAGAATGGCCATGTTGATCTTGCCACCACGGATCATCGCAAAGCTTTGCGCCGAGTCAAAGAATGCCGTTTGCGGCAATGTCGTCACGGTCTGCTTTCCGGCATTGATCAGATCAGCATCTTCCTCGCCTTCAAAAGGGAAAGGCCCCATGCCCAGCATGCCGTTTTCCGATTGCAGCGTCACTTCCACGCCCGGTGGAATGTGATTGGCCACAAGAGTTGGAATGCCGATGCCAAGATTGACGTACCAGCCATCCTGCAATTCCTTCGCGGCGCGCGCCGCCATCTGGTCCCGATCCCAAGCCATGGCTCAACCCCTCTTCCGAACTGTACGCTGTTCAATGCGCTTTTCATGTTGGCCCTTGATCAGGCGGTGCACATAGATGCCGGGCAAGTGAATGGTGTCCGGATCCAGTGATCCCAACGGCACAATTTCTTCAACCTCGGCCACGCAAACTTTGCCGCAAGTGGCTGCGGGCGGGTTGAAATTGCGCGCCGTTTTGCGAAACACCAGATTGCCCGATGGATCAGCCTTCCAGGCCTTCACGATGGAAAGATCAGCCACGAGGCCCTGTTCCAGCACATAGGTTTTGCCGTTGAACTCTTTGTGCTCCTTGCCTTCTGCAATGACAGTGCCCACGCCAGTGCGCGTGTAGAAGCCCGCAATGCCAGCACCACCGGCGCGCATGCGCTCCGCCAATGTGCCTTGCGGATTGAATTCCACTTCCAGTTCCTTTTGCAGAAATTGCCGCATGAACTCGGCGTTCTCGCCCACATAAGACGAAATCATCTTCTTCACCTGCCGGCTCTCCAGCAAAATGCCCAAGCCAAAGCCATCCACGCCCGCATTGTTGGATGCGATGCTGAGGTTCTTGGTGCCCACACGTTTGATGCCCGCGATCAGCAATTCCGGAATGCCGCATAGCCCAAACCCGCCTGCCGCAATCAACATGCCATCAAACAACAGGCCTTCCAGCGCCTTGTCGGCGTTGTCAAAAATCTTCTTCATGGAATCCCTCGAAATGCGATGAGGGATAATAGACCATGAGGAGGACGCAATGCCAATGGGCAAGGCAATTTCTTGGCAAAATGCGACACCTTGGCCTTGCTTCCGGGCTTTGCAATCTGGCGCGTTAGATCGACAGCGAGGCCAGGCCCAGAACCGGCCCCACTTGCCCTTTTTGAAGAACCACCAAACAGGATGTGCAATCCGGCACCATCAAACTGGCCTTGGGAAGTTGATATTTCTGCGCTTTGCCATCCCATGTGCCTGCCGCCACAAGCTGGCGCGCAACATTGTGGTAAGTCACTCCATGGCCCGCATTCTCGCCACGCGCGATGGGAACGGAAACCAGCGGCGCAATCCCCATCACCCAGAGCGTGGCATCCATTGCTGGCCCTTCGCCCAAGGTGATTTCAACATCAGCGCCCAAACCTGCGATGCCAACGGCGATAGGCAAGGCCGAAGCGCGCGCCTTGGCCATGGCGGCCTCAATGTCGCTGCGGCGCGAGCCTACGGCATAAGCCGCACCATTGATCACCATCTGCGGGGTGTAAACATTATTGTCGCCGCGCGCATGGGCATAATCCATTTGCCGTTTGCTATAGAGCGGCTTGGCCAATGTATCTTTCCAGCCGAGATAGTCCCAATAGTCCACATTGAGCGTGGCGAGGTGAATGCCGGGCAGCTTTGCCAGCTCTCCAGCCAGCTTGTCGGCGGGCGGGCAATCCGAACAGCCCTGACTGGTGAACAATTCCAGCAACACAGGCGTATCCGAAGCAGCGGCAGCGCAGCGCAAAATGGAGGGCGCAGCAAGCCCGCCAGCCGCAAGGCGAATGAGTGACCGGCGCGTCAAAGATGTTTTCATGGCAGCAGATATGAGCCGCCACCAAAACACATGCCAATCACGCTTGGGTGAGGGTGATCACATTTTAGGCCGCCGGGTCAAAAACTCACAAGCGTTTTGAACCCGCCAAAGAACATGCGTTTGCCATCAAAGGGCATGTTCTTGGGGTCAAATCCCGTCATGAAGGGGTCTTTCATGATCTTCTTCCAGCACGCATTGCGATGCGCCTTGCTTTTGAAAATGAGATAGGCGCAAGCCACTTTCTCGCCCGTCTTCAACTTCACCGATTGCGGAAAGCTGGTCACCTTGCCGGGCTTCACATCGTCTTCCACCATTTCGTGGTAGCCAATCGCACCACAGCGCTTCCAGGCCTTGGCACTATCACGCACAAGTTTTTTATAGGCCTTCAGATTTTCTGCCTTGAAAGGCAAAACCATCACATCAACATAAGCCATTTGAACCTCCCTTGATGCCACCAGCATAAACTTGCTGTGCGGCTACTCAAGCCCCAACGCACGTTGCTTCTTCTTGCTCAGGCCAGCGGCGACGAGGCGGTAGCTTTCGCGCAGATAGGCTTTGAGTTCCTTGTCGGAGAGTTCGGCTTCCTTTGTGCGTTGGATCCATTTCATGCCACGCGAGGCGAAATATGGCGCGGGCCTGCATCCATCAAGGCCTCGCAACATTTCGAAGCTCATCGGCGAGCATTTGAATGTGATGCCATGGTCAACGCTATTGTCGAACCAGCCAATGGCAAACACTTTGCCAGCCACTTTCCAGACCGAAGCCCCGCCCCATTGCACGACATTGGTGGCTTGAGGCAGGGTTTTGCAAAAGGCGTTGTACTGGGCGGGTTTCATTACTTCTCATCAGTCCTCCGCCCTTCCCCCAACAAGGGAAGGCGGGCA
>JAYTIG010000388.1:0-1460 GCA_043731995.1 Hyphomicrobiales bacterium | reverse complement strand
ACCGTTTCAATGCCAACATATTTCCCGATGATATCGAGCTTTGGCTGCGCCACGTCAGAAATGATAACGCGTGAACAACCGGATGCCAAGGCCGCGAGGGCGACCATCATGCCGATGGGGCCAGCGCCTAAAACTACCGCGATGTCTCCAGGTTTGATGCCAGCTTTCTGCGCAGCCTGAACACCGACGGCCAGCGGCTCCACCATCGCTGCCTCTGCGAAGGAGATGTTGTCTGGAAGTTTGAACGTGTAAGCTGCGGGATGCGTGACTTCAGGCGTCAGGCAACCGTGAATAGGGGGCGTGGCCCAGAAAGTGACGCCGGGGTCGACGTTGTAGAGACCAAGCTTTGCAGCGCGGGAATTGGAGTCAGGCACGCCGGGCTCCATGCACACGCGGTCTCCCACTTTGAGGTGCTTTACGTTTGCACCCTTGGCAATGACTGTGCCGGAAGCCTCATGCCCCAGCACCATGGGCTCGCGCACAACAAAAGGGCCGATGGCACCGTGGGTGTAGTAGTGCACATCAGAACCGCAGATGCCAACGGTGTGGATGGCGATGCGCATATCATTCGGGCCCATGGTTTGAGGCAGGGCGATTTCGCGCAGAGAGAGTTTCCCCTTTTCTTCCAGAACCAAAGCTTTCATCTCGATCTCATTCAATGTTGTTGGCGTGACTTGTGCCATCGTTCATGTTCGATGCGGGGCTGTCAACTGCTGTTCGATCAGGACATGAGTTCGCCCTTGTTCGCCCCGTGTCATGCGGGGCGGAGAAAAAGGAAGAAGAAATCAGCTCAAACGGGCACCGCTTTCGCTAGGCAAAGTGAGAATGGAGGGGAATGCTCCCGCCAGACTTTGGCCCGGATCAGAATTCTGGAAAAAGAGAATGGGCCTCAGCCCGGATGGAAACGCGGCGATTTTAAATCCGGTGGTGATATTGGTTAGCCATTGAAGGCGCTTGGGTCGTAATGCCCAAGGTCCACCACCGAAGCTCCCGGGAATGAAGAGAGAGTAAACCTCCCACCCGCAGGCGCCGCCATCTTTTTCGCTATGTGAGAACTCTATGCACAAAGTCCCCTCCTGTGAAAAAGACTGCGGGAACGGATATAGAACATTTAGTCCTTTGTCAAGGAATAAAATCAAATATCCATCCTTCAACTCGGCGACCAAGCAGACTCCACATGCCGCCAGCTATTGCTTGCCGACGCATCTGCCGTTGTTGTCGCGGAACGTGCCGGCAGGGCAGCCTGATTGCAGGTTGTTGCCACCCTGCGGCATCAATTGCCTGAGGACGCCTGGATTCAGCAGGATGGGTGGCGGTGGGTTGTCGATTGCCGGTGGGATATAGCCATTGCCATTATCACCGGGTTGGAATTGCAGCGGCACGCAGGTTTGGGTCCGGCGGTTGAGAATGGTTCCATCCGGGCAGCCGCGCGGCACAAGCCGAATGATGCGGGTGCAGCC
>JAYTIG010000387.1:0-1465 GCA_043731995.1 Hyphomicrobiales bacterium | reverse complement strand
TCAGCTTCAGCATGGGCGAGGCCGGAAATGCCAACCAGGGCCGAGGCTGCAATCAGGAGTGAGGCAATCTTTTTCATCATTTTTCTCCGGATCACTTCTGGCCTTGAGCCAACACATCTTCACTGATTGAGTTGGGCGTCTGCCTGGGTTGTTCAAGCAAGCCCATCAAAGGCAGGAAGATGATGAAGTGGGCAAAGTAATAAACGGTGAGCACTTGGCCCCAGAACACATAAGAGCCTTCAGGCGGGCGTGAACCGATATAGCCCAGCGCCACGCAGACAATGGCGAACACCCAGAATTCCAATTTGAACACCGGGCGGTATTTGCCCGAGCGCACGCGGCTCGTATCCAGCCAGGGCAGGAACAACAGAATGAGGATTGAAGAGAACATCGCGATCACACCAAGCAACTTGTTCGGGATCGAACGCAGGATGGCGTAGAACGGCAGGTAATACCATTCCGGCTTGATATGCGCTGGCGTGGAAAGCGGGTTGGCCTGCACATAGTTGACCGCATCGCCCAGATAGTTGGGGCCATAGAATACAAACAGCGCATAGACGACCAGGAAAGCCACAATCGCAAAACCATCCTTCAAGGTGTAATAGGGATGGAAGGGAAGCGTGTCTTTCTCGCTCTTCACTTCAATGCCTGTGGGGTTGTTATTGCCCGGCACATGCAGTGCCCAGATATGCAAGGCCACCACGGCGGCCAACACGAAGGGCAACAGATAATGC
Source organism: Hyphomicrobiales bacterium (assembly GCA_043731995.1). Lineage (GTDB taxonomy): Bacteria > Pseudomonadota > Alphaproteobacteria > Rhizobiales > Aestuariivirgaceae > Aestuariivirga. The sequence goes on along the minus strand of JAYTIG010000387.1, from coordinate 731 downwards.
AATGAGAAGAAGCGGTTCAGCGTCGGGTTGTCAACCGAATAGCCACCCCAAAGCCAAGTGGTGATGGAATTGCCAAAGAAAGGAATGGCCGAGAAGAGATTGGTGATCACTTTGGCGCCCCAAAAGCTCATCTGGCCCCAAGGCAGCACATAGCCCATGAACGCTGTGGCCATCATGATCAGATAGATGATCACGCCGATCATCCACAACACTTCACGCGGCGCCTTGTAGGAGCCGTAATACATGCCGCGGAACATGTGAATGTAAACGGCGATGAAGAAGAACGACGCGCCTGTCATGTGCATATAGCGCATCAGCCAGCCATAGTTCACATCGCGCATGATGTGCTCGACGGAGTCGAAGGCCATGTCCACATGCGCCGTGTAATGCATCGCCAGCACAATGCCGGTGACGATCTGCACTACCATCATGACGGCGAGAATGCCGCCGAAAGTCCACCAATAGTTCAGGTTTTTCGGAGTTGGAAAGTCCACCACCGTTTCTTTGGCGAAGGCCACGATGGGAAGACGCTCATGGAACCATTTTCCGAGAGCTGAAGTCGGTTGATATTTGGAAGTTCCGCTCATGTTTTTGCTCTCGAATTAGCCGATCTGGATCTTGCTGTCGGTAAGGTATCTATAGGGTGGCACGTCAAGGTTCTGCGGCGCCGGGCCCTTGCGGATACGGCCCGCCGTATCATATTGCGAACCATGGCATGGGCAGAACCAGCC
>JAYTIG010000386.1:0-4111 GCA_043731995.1 Hyphomicrobiales bacterium | reverse complement strand
AGCACGCGGCGCGTGTCGGCAATCGAGCGGTTCTTGGGCGAGAGTGATGCGGCCAAATCCGCCGGCAGCTCCTCGGTGGCGATGATGTAAGAGCCAATCGGCACAAGGCGACGCTGAAATTGCGGGGTCGCCTTGCCCGTGTAACCATTGGAGGCAATCACCACATCACGCGCGCGCAAGGCCCCGCGCGAGGTTTGAACTTTCCAAGTCTGGTCGGCGTTTTGTGAAAGTGATTGCAGTTCAGTTCTGTCGGCAATCTTTACGCCAACTTTCAGTGCCAAATCCAGCAGGCCCTTGAAATAGAGTGCCGGGTGAAGGTGGGCCGCACGTTCCACCACCATGCCGCCGTAGTAATAATCTGAGCCAATTTCCGTACGCTGCGCCTCTCGCGGCACGACAAAGCAGCAGGACTGGGCCTGCGCATTCAACAATTCTGCCTTGTGGGCCAATCCTGCATAATGGGCCTTGCTCCAGGCGCCGAGAAAATAGCCGCGCTTGTGCCAGCCACAGTTGATGTTTTCGCGGGTGATGAGATTTTCAATATGTGAGAAAGCATCGGCAGCATTGTTCAAAAAAGGCGCGGCTTCATCATCGCTCATCGCCCGGGTGAAATAGCGTTTGCCGACATTGACACCACCCGAAACCATGCCGCCATTGCGTGTGGAGGCGCCAAAGCCAGGCTCTGCGGCATCCAACACAAGCACTTCCGCGCCGTTGCGGGCCAGTTCCAAGGCTGCGCTCAAGCCAGCATAGCCCGCACCAACAATGGCCACGGCCACGTCTTTCGGCAAGGCCAGTTCCGGCAACGCCTGTGGCACATAAGCCTCCCACCAATAGGGTTTCAGCTTGAAGTCATTGTGAAAAATGGAATTGCTCATAGATGCATGCTAGCATTGCCTTGCTTTGCCTTGCCATGGCCACCTGATCGGTTTATTCAGGCCACTTTCCCGCCATCAGACGGAGACTCAAATCTTGCCCCTTAAAGCCCGACTTGCCCTAGCCGCCTCAGCCCTTTTTGTCTTGGGCCTTTCCGCCGCCACCGCCCAGGCGATGAAAGTCGACATCACGGTGGATAAGATCTCGCAACACATGCGTGTGCTCATTGATGGAAGGCAGGAATATGACTGGCTGGTTTCAACCGGCGGCCAGGGCTATGACACGCCTTCGGGCACTTATCACATTTTCCGCATGGAGAAGGATCACTTCAGCAAGGAATGGGACGATGCGCCCATGCCCTATTCCATGTTCTTCACCGGCATCGGCCACGCGATTCATGGCTCTTATCATGTGAAGGCCCTGGGCACGCGCGCCAGCCACGGCTGTGTGCGCCTGGCGCCGGAAAATGCCGCCGTGTTGTGGGATATCATTACCAAAGCTGGCTTCAAGAACAACACCGTGGTGATCAAAGGCGGGTTCTTTGACAATGGCAACCTGACCACCGAGCAAACTTTCCACATGACGCCGAAAGATCACGCTTTGCTGGCTTCCGCCAGCGCGCCCAAGCCATTGTTCTGGTGGGCCAAGCGGCCAGACGCGCAGGCGCAAAAAACCTTCTCACTGTTTGATAGCAAGCCCAAAGTCAAAGTGAAGGCAAAGGCCGTGGCAGACATTGCCAAGCCTGTTGTGGATAAGAAGAAAAAGAAGAAGAAGCTGGTGCCCGCCTTGATTGGCGCACAACAAGAGGGCTGAACAAGCCAAATATTGATTTGAAAAGGGCGGGTTTTTACCCGCCCTCTTTATTTGCCCTCTAGTGCGGGTTTATTCTGCAGCAGGCTTCAACTTGGTGACCGTCGCTGACGGTCTGACGAGACCGGACAGCTTTTGCTCAATCACTTCGACCTTGGCGGCAATGCCATCAACTTCCGCATCTACGGCTTCGACATGCTTTTCAACGGCTGCAACTGCCGGATCAACCACCCTTGGCTCATCCGCCTCGCCCACAAAGCGCCCGAAGGTCCAACTGAACAGGCGCGCCACATCATCCATCACAATATAATAGGATGGCACGAAGATCAGGCTGAGGAAGGTGGAAACGATCAAGCCGCCGATCACGGCCGTGGCCATGGGCGAACGGAACGAGCCGCCCTCACCAATGCCCAAGGCCGCAGGCAACATGCCAGCACCCATGGCGATGGTGGTCATCACAATGGGGCGCGCGCGCTTCAGGCCTGCATCAATAACGGCTTCCACGCGTTCCATGCCGTGCCTTTCACGCTCAACCGCGAAATCCACCAGCATGATGGCATTCTTGGCCACGATGCCGATCAACATCAACATGCCGATGAACACTGGCATGGAGAAAGCCTGATGGGTGAGCAGCAAAGCCAGCACCACGCCGCCAAGCGACAGGGGCAGTGACAGGATAATGGAGAAAGGCACAAAGAAATTGTGCATCAGCAGGACCAGGATGAAAATCATCAATAGAATGCCAAAGCCGCCAGCCTGGGCAAAGCCTGCGGCGATTTCACCTTGAATCTCCGCATCCGCGCCCGCCTGTACTTTGACCGTAGACGGGAAGTTGAGAGACTTGGCAGTGTCCTCGATGATCTTGACACCTTCACCCAGTTCAACTCCCTCAGGCAAATCTGCACCGATGGTGGCCTGACGCTCGCGGTCATAGCGCTTGATGGATGACGGGCCTTCTGAAAGTTTCACATCTGCCACGGAACTGAGCGGCACTGTCGTTGGCGCCGCCGTCAGGCCGGCCTGCACAGGCAGGCGCAGATTTGTGAGGCCGGAAAAAGACGTGCGTGCCTGTTCCGGAATTTGCACGCGGATCGGAATTTGCCTCCCGTCAATTGAGAATTTGGCCAGCAAGGGGCCAAAGTCACCAATGGTCGCGACACGTACAGCCTGCGAGATTTGCGTGGCGGTAATGCCGAGCTGGGAGGCTTCCGCCGTCTTCGGCGAAATCTGGATTTCTGGCCGGCTTAACGCACCCTGGGCAACAGGTGCCCGCAGCTTGGGGTTCGCCCTCAAGGTGGCAGCGAGCTTGGCGGCTGCATCAGACAGGGCTGGGCCATCATTGGACAGCATGTTGAATTCAACTTCACGCGCACCGCGCGGGTTGATCTTGGACCACTGAACGTCCGGAATGTCGTTGAGCTTGGGCAGAATTTCACCTTCCACCGTGGATTGGGGAACAATGCGGCCCACCCATGCAAACTGCGGCAAATGCAGGCGCGAAGCCACGGGGTTCCACAAATTATGCAGAAGCTCCACGTCACGGTGGCGCAGGTTCACCGAGATGGAGGCGCGGCGCGGCTCCACCGTTCCAGTTGGTGAAGCACCACCGAGAACGGAAACTTGCGCCACTTCGGGATGCTGGCGCAGAACGTCGGCCATTTTGTCTGTGGCCGCGCGGGTTTGCTGCAATGAGGCGCCTGGTGGCAACTCGACGGAAAGCACAAAGCGCGAAGAGTCATCCTTGGGGATGAAGCCTGATGGCAAGAAGCCAAAGCCAAAGAATGAGAGACCCACGATGGCAAAGCTGCCAATTACGGTGGCATAGCTCATCAAGTTCGGCTTGAAACGGCCAATGCGGATGGTGTGATTCAAGATGTGCAACAAGCCAATATAAGTTCGCATGATAAGGCCCGGTACATGTTCACTATGCGGCAGGGGCTTCATCAGATAGGCGGCCAACATCGGGGTGATGAGGCGCGCCACCAGCAGCGAGAAAGTCACTGCAATGGCAACAGTGAGGCCGAACTGCTTGAAATATTGCCCAGCTATGCCGCTCATGAAAGAGACAGGCGCGAAGATGGCAATAATCGAAAAGCTGATGGCAATCACCGCAAGGCCGATTTCATCGGCGGCTTCCATTGCAGCGCGATAAGGCGTTTTGCCCATGCGCATGTGGCGGGCAATGTTTTCAATTTCCACAATCGCGTCGTCAATCAGGATGCCTGTGGCCAGCGTGATGGCAAGGAAGGACACGAGGTTGAGCGAGAAGCCCATCCAATGCATGATCCAGAAAGCCGGAAAGACCGAAAGCGGCAGCGAGGCAGCGGAGATCAAAGTGGCGCGCCAGTTGCGCAGGAACAGGAACACCACCAAAACGGCGAGAATTGCGCCATCAATCAAGCCTTCCATCGCGGCCTGATAGTTG
>JAYTIG010000385.1:0-4112 GCA_043731995.1 Hyphomicrobiales bacterium | reverse complement strand
TGTCGCGGAACAGCGCCATCTGCTCGACTTCCTGGAAGCCGCCCTGCCCGATGGTCTTGTTGGCAGCTTGCGGTGTGACCAGCAGCAGTGGCGAATGGTTCCAATAGGCGGTTTTAACAGCAGTGACAAAATTGGTGATGCCCGGCCCGTTTTGCGCGATCATCATGCACATCTTGCCGGAAGCGCGGGTGTAGCCATCGGCCATCATGCCGCCAGAGCCTTCATGCGCGCAGTCCCAGAACCTGATGCCCGCCTTGGGGAACAGGTCGGAAATCGGCATGAAGGCCGAACCAATGATACCAAACACATCGGCAATGCCGTGCATTTGCAAGGTTTTGACAAAGGCTTCTTCGGTGGTCATTTTCATGGGGGCGGCTCCAGATCTGGGGATGAAACATCATACCCCAAATCTGGCACCACACTAGGTCCAGATGGGAGCTGCTTTAAGCCTCAGGAGTTGCAAACACGCGCAAGCGGTGGCCATCTGGGTCGGCCACTGTGAAGGTGTAACCGAAATCCATTTGTGTTGGTTCCTGCAAGACCTTGGCACCAATCTGTTGGGCGGCCTCAAAGAATTGTTCGACAATAGCTTTGGATTCCACGTGAAAGCCGAGCTCGTTGCAGCCGGTTGGCGCTGTCACTTTCGGCAAAACATCGGCGCGCTTCCACAGGCCCAACATGGTGGGCGCGGTGAGCGCAAACATGGCAAAGCCGGGTGAGGCCTCAACAGGTGGTGCGCGCAGCAGCTTTTCGTAAAAGGCCGCAGACGCGATGGGGTCTTCGACATAGAGCAGAAATGAGTGTTGGGGCATTGGCATTTTCCTTTCGGAAAAAGCCATAACAGTCCAAAGTGTCAGGATATGTCAGCAGTCTGGATCAAGTTTTGGAATTGCGGCCAATGGAGCACCTCAGTGCCTTGTCCATCAGTACTCAAGTTATGCGCCATGGCAGCGCCAAGGTCTTCCACGCAGATACCGCGATATTTCTGCAGGCCTCCCACGAGGACATGCGAAAAGGCCGGCCAAGTGGCCAACAGCAGCCTTTGCGAGAAGCCATAGCGATTGCCCTCAGTCAACAGCATCGATGGCTGGAAACAACTGAACCTCGCGAAGCCCAAGTCTGCAATCGCTTGGCGCAATGCGCCCTTGCTCTTGAGGTAGAACGAGCGCGACACTGGATCCGCCGCAACAGACCCCAACAGCTCAAAATGTTGAACACCCTGTTCCTTGCAGGATTTTGCAAAGGCCAGAACCGCATCAAAATCCACTGCCTTGAAATCTTCGCGGGAGACTTTGCTGGGTTGACCAACACCGAACGTGCAAATCGCGGCATTGTCACCCTGCAAGTATTGCGCATACGAAGCGGGATTGATGACATCCACGATGTGTTGCTGCAATTTGCTGCCGGAGCTCATCGCCAACGGCCTGCGCACCAGTGCCGTGATTTGCGAAACTTCATCCATATCCTGCAGTGTTGAAATAGCGGCGGAGCCCACAGCTCCCGAGGCACCGAGAATGATCACCTTCATTTTCTTCATTTTCTTCATTTTACATTTCCCCACTGCACCTGATCAATCCGCGCGGCACCTGTTGCCAGCATGACGAGTCGGTCCATGCCCAGCGCCACGCCGGAGGCTTCCGGCATCAGTGCCAAAGCCAGCAACAGTTCTTCATCGATCGGATAGCGCTCGCCATAAGCGCGCTGCTTGATTTCCATTTCTTCTTCAAAGCGGCGGCGTTGTTCCTGCGGGTCAGTCAACTCGCCAAAGCCATTGGCCAGTTCCACGCCTGAGGCATAAAGCTCAAATCGCTCCGCCACCCTTGCATCATGCTCGCACACGCGGGCCAGTGCGGCCTCGCATGAGGGATATTCGTAGAACACTGTGAGCCTCTCATTGCCCAAATTGGGCTCCACTTTCTCCACCAGAATGCGGCTGAAAATGTCGCTCCAGCTCTCGTCTGCCCGAAAAGCCACAAGCGATTGTGCGGCCAGCGCATCGCGGTCCGGCTTGTTGCCATCCAGCGTGGCCAGCAAATCCACGCCTGCGTATTTCTGGAAGCCCTCCGCCACTGTCAACCACTCCGCCTCTGCAGAAGGATCGCATATGCGTCCGCGCCAATTGAACTTGGCCTTGCCTGCCGCCAGCCGCACCAGTTCCACAGTGTCGTCGATGATCTGCCTATAAGGTGCTCGCACCCTATACCATTCCAGCATGGTGAATTCCGGCGCATGCGTGGCCGTGCGCTCACGGTTGCGGAACACATGGCCAAGATAAAAAATGCGCTGCTCGCCTGCGGCCAAAAGCTTCTTGCTGGCAAATTCCGGCGAGGTGTGAAGGTAGCGCGTCGATGCTGATCCATCACTGTGGATCAACCGCGTTTCAAAGCCATGGAGATGGGCCTCATTGCCGGGCGAAACTTGCAAGACCGGCACGTCCACCTCTAAAAAATCCCGTTCGGCAAACCACGCCCGCGTGGCCGCCAGAATGCGGTTCCGCGCCAGCAGAAATCCGCGCCTGTCTTCATGGCGGGAGGGGTGAAACCACGGCAAATCCACAGGGGTTGGCTTTGTCATTGCCCCCTGCTATGAGGCCCGCCAACACCTATTTCAATCCCAAAAATCAGGATATTTACCGTGGTAAAAGTTATCGCCTCTGGCGTGCGCAAGGGCAATGTGATCGAACATGAAGATGGCAAGCTTTATGTCGTGCTGAAAGCCGAAAGCATGCACCCAGGCAAAGGCACACCCACCACAACAATTGACATGCGCCGAATCTCAGACGGTGTGAAAACCGTGGTGCGCTACAAGACCACGGACACCATGGAACGCGCCTTCGTTGAAACCGTCATGCACACTTATCTTTATCAGGATGGCGACAGCTATGTGTTCATGAACCCCACGACTTTCGAACAAGTGCCGCTGACTGCAGAGATGGTTGGCGATTTCGCGCCATTTCTGCAAGAAGGCATGGAATGCCAGATTGCCATGTTCAATGAAGGCCCAATCTCGATTGAAATTCCCCAGCGCATCACGCTGGAAATCACCGAGACAGAACCTGCGATCAAGAACCAGACGGCTTCTTCTTCATTCAAGCCCGCCATGCTGTCCAATGGCGTGCGCACCATGGTGCCGCCCCATATCGGCGTTGGCACCCGCATCGTTGTGGATACAGGCGATGCCTCCTACGTGGAACGCGCCAAGGATTGAGACCATTGCACATCCTTCGAGGCCCGCTTCGCAGGCACCTCAGGATGAGGTCGAAAACTTAAAATACCTCATGCTGAGGCTCATTGCGAAGCAATGAATGCCTCGCAGCATGCGCCACGCGCGCTCCCCCTAAGCCCTGCCTGCCTCGCTGGATAGCATGGCCGCCGAAACACCCAGCTTGGCCAGCGCCGCGTCATGCAGCAATTCGCGCACCGTACCAAACACCAGCTCAGCATCGGCATCGCAATGCAGCCAGCCATTGTGCATGATCTCGCTTTCCAACTGGCCGGGGCTCCAGCCGGAATAGCCCAGCGCCAAAATCTTGGCGCGCGGCCCCTTGCCCTCCGCAATGGCTTTAAGAATATCAACGGTCGCTGTCAGCGCGAAATCTGTACTCACGCGCAGCGTCTCATCCGATTGATAATCACTCGAATGCAGCACAAAGCCCTGGAATTGCTTCACCGGCCCACCGAACATCACTGGCAGTTGCAAAATTTCTTCACCGGTGTGATCGAGTTGGAGTCTTTCCGCAAGATCTGCAAACACCATCCGAGGTGCCGGTTTGTTGATCACCAGGCCCATCGCGCCATCTGCCGAATGGGCGCAGAGAAACACCACAGATCTGGTGAAGTCATCGCCCTGGATGCTCGGCATGGCGATCAGCAATTTTCCCGCGAGGAACTGGCGCTTGGTCATCAGGCAACCATAATCCCAATTAATTGTGACGTGAAGGTGATTGGCAAGCCCACGGCTTTGCCCTTAGATTCAGGACATGAAACGCCGGACTCTCCTTACAATCTTAGCGGCCGCAGCTTTTGCGCCCTCCGCGCGGGCCGCCAGCCCTGACTGGCAGGCAAGCCTGATTGCAGGCGGCTTTGATGGCCAGAACTATCTTGCGGGTTTGC
>JAYTIG010000384.1:0-4114 GCA_043731995.1 Hyphomicrobiales bacterium | reverse complement strand
GATCCTGGCCCCGCGCGGCACATAGGCCTCACCCGATTCTGAGGCCAGATCGCCCATGATCAGCTTCAGCAAAGTGGATTTGCCGGTACCATTACGGCCCACTAAACCTACCTTATGGCCAGACGGAATTGTCGCCGAGCCGTGATCAAACAAAAGGCGCCCGCCGATGCGATAAGAGAGGTTTGAAATCGTCAACATGCGGGCTCCATACGCGTTTGGCGGATTCCGCGCAAATCGCTTAAACTTGCCGCATTCCCAATTGACTCCCGCAATGTTGCGGTGCACAAATTACCTCATGAACCTGATGGCCGCACCTCCGATTGAAGACATTTCCTATATCGACGAGATCACCTCGATGTTGCGCGGGCTTCTGCGCCAGGTGATCAAGGCGCGTGAGCCTGAAGTTCTGCCCATTCTTGACGATGCTGCAGCGGCGCAAAACATTCCGCCCCATCTGGTTGAGCATGCCCTGCAGGTGATTGGCATCTGGCTGCAGCTGATGAACATTGCGGAAGAAAATGCCGCCATCCGCAACCGCCGCGACGTTGAAAAGCAAGCGGGGCCTGATGAAGTGGGTGGCTCGCTTTCGCAAAGTCTCGCCGAAGCAGCCGCCAGTGGTGTTTCCGGTGCGCAGGTTCAAAAGGTGCTGAACATTCTTGATGTAGGCCCCACCATCACCGCGCATCCCACCGAGGCCAAGCGCGTCACGGTGCTTGAAATCCACCGCCGCATTTATTTGAAGCTCTATGAACTCGAAAGCCCGCGCTGGACACCGCGCGAGCGCGACAACCTGCTTTTTCAACTGCGCAATGAGATTGATCTGTTGTGGATGACGGGCGAAGTACGCGCCGAAAAGCCCACAGTGGAAAGCGAAGTGGCTTGGGGCCTGCATTTCTTCCGCGATGCCCTGTTTGATCGCACCACAGCAGTCTGTGACAATCTGCAAGCCGCACTCTTTCGGCACTATCCCGAGCAAGCCACATCAATCCGCCCGCCACTGAAATATTCAAGCTGGATTGGCGGCGACCGTGACGGCAACCCCTTCGTGACCGTAGAGACAACAAAAAAGGCGCTGGCTGCCAGTGCTGCGGCTTCTGTTGCGCGGTTGGACATGAGATTGAAGGAGCTGAGCCAGTTCATCTCGATCTCGGCCACTGAAATGCAATTGCCGGAATTCTTCACCACTCTGCTTGAAGATCAATTGAGCCTCTCAGGCCGCGGCGAAACGCTGCGCAAGCGCAATGCGGAAGAACCCTTCCGCCTGTTTTTCAGTGCGCTGCGCTATCGCGTTAAAGGCACATTCGAACCCGGCAGCAAGGCCAAAGCCTTTGCCAATGTGGATGAGCTGATTGGGCTTTTGCTCAAAGTAGAGCAAGCACTGTTTGAGATGAAGGTGGCGGGTCTCGCCATTAGCCTGATCCGCCCCGTACGTTGGGAGGCAGAGATTTTCGGTTTCCGCACCGCAAGCCTTGATCTCCGTCAGAACACCACAGTCACCAACCGCGTGCTGGCCGAAATCTGGCGTAAAATGAATCCGCTGGCTGTGGAGGATGCTCCGGTCTTGCACAGCCCGCAGTGGAGTGCATGGATCCGCGCTGAACTCGAAAAGCCCATGGCCTACGTGCCGCAGTTCCGTGATCTCTCAGATGAAGCCAAGGAACTATTGGGATTGCTCCATCTCATCCGCGAGACACTGGATGGGCCAGACCCGAAAGCAATTGGCACTTTCATTCTCTCAATGACGCAAGCCGCTGACGATGTGCTGGGCCTATATCTGCTGGCTAAATATTGTGGGCTGTTCGCCGACAGCGCCAGCCACGAAACTTGCCGCATCCGGGTGGTGCCATTGTTTGAAACCATTGAAGACTTGCGCGCCGGCCCGGCCATCATGGAAAGTTTGCTGGCCAATCCCGTTGTGCAGAAATCCGTGGGCTTCAATGGCGGCGCACAGGAAATCATGCTGGGCTATTCTGACAGCAACAAGGACGGCGGCTTTTTCTGCGCCTCGTTTGAATTGTTCGAGGCCCAACGCCGTCTGATCCGCGTGGGCGAGAAATCGGGAATCGCCATCTCCTTCTTCCATGGTCGCGGCGGTTCGGTATCACGCGGTGGCGCACCCGCAGGCCGCGCCATTGCGGCACAACCTGCTGGCACAGTGGGTGGGCGCATGCGTGTGACTGAACAGGGCGAAGTGGTTTCTTCAAAATTTGCCAACCGTGGCACAGCGCAAATCAATCTTGAAACGCTCACCTCGGCTGTCCTGCTGCACTCACTGAGATCAAGGGTCGAGGACGCCCAGCGCCTGAACCCGGAACATCAGTCAGCGGTTGAGGACATCGCGCAACTCTCTTTCAAGGCCTATCAGAAACTGGCAAATGATCCGGCCCTCATCACCTATTTCCAGCAAGCAAGCCCTGTGGAAGAATTGGCGCTGTTGAAAATCGGCTCGCGCCCTTCGCGCCGTTTTGGCGCCAAGGGCCTTTCGGATTTGCGCGCCATTCCCTGGGTGTTTGCCTGGAGCCAAAACCGCCACTTGCTCACCGGCTGGTACGGCCTGGGCTATGCGCTGGATGATTTCATGTCATCGCGAGGCGCGGGTGGGCTGAAGCTGTTGCGCGAAATGTTCCAAAAGTCTCCAGGCTTTCGACTTGCTGTGGATGAGGTGGAAAAATCGCTGTTCCTCGCCGACATGGAAGTGGCCGAAAAATATGCCTCGTTGGTGCAGAACCGCAATGACGCAGAGCGCATCTTCGCCTTGATCCGGCACGAGCACAAACGCACCGCAAAAGTGATTTTGGAATTGTCAGGCGACAAGCTGCTCTGCGAACGCTTCCACTCCTTCCGCCGTCGCTTTGACCGTGTGCGTGGCATGGTGGACCAAGCCAACAACTGGCAGGTGGAATTGCTGCGCGAAAGCCGCAGCGCCAAACCCAGCGATGCCCCCAACATGCCTTTGCTGCTCACCATGAATTGCGTGGCCGCAGGGTTAGGCTGGACGGGATAATTTGCCTGAAGCTGAGTAAATTTGGTGATCCTTTGGCAAAGGTTAACCAGTTGTTTAGGCGGCTGAACCCCATATGTCAGGACTTTGTCAGTTTTCTCACCATAGAATCGGGCCGAACTGCGGAGAGATTTATCATGATTCTAATTCGTTCGAATGCCATTCAAACCGTGCTTCTGGCTGGAGCGTTGGTAACAGCCTTGGGCGGCCCCGGCAATGCCTTTGCCGGTAATGGAAACGGCAATGGCCACTCCAATAGCGGCAACGGCAACAGTCAGAGTGCTTCCAATGCTGGCAACAACGGCAATTCGGGCAATAACGGAAACGGCAGCACCGCCAGCGCATTTGGCGCACTCAATGCTGCCCACGCTTCGGCCCAGGCCTTTGCCCACGCCTCATCAAATTCACGCCTGGGCAAGATCAAGGCTTACTATCTTGCCAATCAGAACTACCAAAACCTGCAAAACTTGGCGGGTCAGGCCGCTGCCCTGAAAACGGCGCTTGACAATCTTGCGCCGCAAGCGGTCGTCGATGCCTTTGTTGCTTTGCAGGCAAATCCAACTGATGCAACCCTGCAGGCCGCCTACGCTGCGGCCCTTTTGACGGCAGGTTTGGATCCGACCGTAACAACGCCCGCCCTGACCACGGCATATAATGATTGGCAGGCAGCTGTTACAGCGCAAAGCAACCTTCCGGCGGCACAAACTACAATGACGAATGACTTGGCCGCTGCCGGCAACAAGCCCTTGGACGCAGCGACCAAGTTGGCCTTTGATACTTGGCTGGCCAGCATGGCTTCCAAGTTTGGCCCATAGCCCAAAATAAAGCCTCAGCTTTCAACAACCCTTCTCCCGGTTCTGAGAGAAGGGTTGTTGATTCAGTGGCCGGACAAGATTCGCACCTCTATTGAGGTTCCAATTCCGACAATTGGGCTAAGCCTGCGCCACCGCCATCACGAATTCCGCAAACAGTGAATTGGCCCAGGCGAACCAAGGCCGGGTGAATTGGGTGGGGTCATCCTTGTGAAAGCTCTCATGCATCAGCCCTGTGGCCGCATCGGTGGCCAGCAGGATCTCCAGCAGGGCCAGTTGCTCATCGCGTGATGTTGCCGTC
>JAYTIG010000383.1:0-4114 GCA_043731995.1 Hyphomicrobiales bacterium | reverse complement strand
TGCTTGCATGGGTTATGCGCCAATAAAATGGATTTGAAATGTCTCTGCGCATCTACAATACGCTGACCCGCCAGAAGGAAGAGTTCGTTCCCATCGATGCTTCCAATGTGCGCATGTATGTCTGCGGGCCAACGGTTTATGATTTTGCCCATATCGGCAATGCGCGGCCTGCGATTGTGTTTGATGTGCTCTACCGCCTGTTGCGCCACACTTACGGCGCGGAACATGTCACCTATGTGCGCAACATCACCGATGTGGATGACAAGATCAACGCGCGCGCGCTGAGGGACTATCCCGGCGTGGCACTGAATGATGCCATCCGCAAGGTGACGGAAACCACCTACGACCAATATCAGAAGGACGTTGCGGCCCTGGGCTGCTTGCCACCCACGGCCCAGCCCCGCGCCACAGAACATATCGCGGGCATGGTGGAGATGATCCGTGTGCTGATCAATCGTGGCCACGCCTATGAGGCGGCGGGTGAGGTGTTGTTCGATGTGGCCTCCATGGCGGATTATGGCGCTCTCTCTGGCCGCAAGCAGGAAGATTTGAAGGCCGGTGCGCGAGTCGCCGTTGATGCCCACAAAAAGAACGCATCAGACTTTGTGTTGTGGAAACAATCAGCGGCGGATGAACCGGGCTGGGATTCGCCTTGGGGCAGAGGCCGCCCCGGCTGGCACATCGAATGCAGCGTGATGAGCAAGGCGCACCTGGGCGAAGTGTTCGATATACACGGCGGCGGGCTGGACCTGATTTTCCCCCACCATGAAAACGAAATCGCCCAGAGCCGCTGCGCCCACGGCACCAAGGTGATGGCGAATTACTGGATGCACAATGGGTTCTTGCAGGTTGAAGGCAAGAAGATGTCTAAGAGTGACGGCAACTTCTTCACGATTCTTCAGTTGCTGGAAAAATGGCCCGGCGATGTTCTACGTCATCAAATGCTGCAGACTCATTATAGGGGGCCAATGGATTGGACTGACTATGCATGCCGAGAAGGCAGTGACGAGTTGAATGAATGGGCGTCGCTTTTGGCTGGTTATTGGAACCTTCCGATTGATAATGTTCAGTTGGACGAACAGTTACTTGCCTCCCTCAGCGATGACCTCAATTTGCCCGACGCCATGGCTCAGATGAGAAAACTTTTTCAAATTGCAAACCAGGGAAAACAAGCAGAGAGCCTGAAGTTTGTTAAAGCATGCAAATTCATGGGCTACATGAACTTGGATAAACCCGGTTATTTTGAGACTGATGTTTCAGGAGAAAATGTAAATCCCGCGGTATTGAGTGAAGCCGCTGAGCCGATAGCTCGATTGCGTGCCGCGACAGCAAACGGCTTTTCTCAGGCCGTGACATCGAGCATTGGCTCTTTCTTTAATGGGAGGAGTTTTACTTACAAAACAGATATTCACGGTTCATTTCTCGTTGTCGGATCAGAAGACGATTTTACACAGAAAGTGAGAAGTTTGTTGGTGGCGCGTATCGAAGCCCGCATGGCCAAGAACTGGGCGGAATCTGATCGCATCCGCGATGAACTCGTCGCCATGGGCATCCAGATCCAAGACGTGAAGGACCCTGTCACTGGTGAACTCAAAACTGAATGGGAAGTGAAGAGATGACCAAGACCAAGCTCAGTCTCTTCGACACCACTTTGCGCGATGGGCAGCAAACGCCGGGCGTTACTTTCTCGCTGGAAGACAAACTTGCGGTGATTTCCATGCTCGACAAATTGGGCGTGGACTATATCGAGGGCGGCTATCCCGGTGGCAACCCAACCGATACCGCACTCTTCTCAGAGGAGCGCAGATCCAAAGCCACCTTCACTGCCTTTGGCATGACCAAACGCGCCGGGCGCAGCGCTGCCAACGATCCCGGCCTGCAAACTTTGCTGCAAGCCAAGGCCAAAGCCATCTGCTTTGTGGCCAAGAGCTGGGACTATCACGTGCGCGTGGCTTTGGGCTGCACCAATGAGGAAAATCTTGAATCCATCACCGAAAGCGTTGCGGCAGCAAAAGCCGCAGGCAAGGAAGTGCTGGTGGATTGCGAACATTTCTTCGATGGCTACAAGGCCAATCCGGAATACGCCACGGCCTGTGCCAAAGCCGCCTATGACGCGGGCGCGCGCTGGGTTGTGCTCTGCGACACCAACGGCGGCACCATGCCGCCGGAAGTGTGGCAGATCGTCAGCACACTGACGAAATTGATCCCCGGCTCACACCTCGGCATCCACGCACATAACGACACAGAGCAGGCCGTGGCCAATTCGCTGGCTGCGGTTGAAGCTGGCGTGTGCCAGATTCAGGGCACGCTGAATGGCATTGGCGAACGCTGCGGCAATGCCAATCTCATCTCAGTCATCGGCACACTGGGCTTGAAGCCGCATTATGCCCAGCGCTTCGAGACGCGCGCCAAGCTTGAAGAACTGACCAATGTCAGCCGCAGCTTTGATGAACTGCTGAACCGCGCACCCTTCGCACAGGCGCCTTATGTTGGCAAATCCGCCTTCGCCACCAAGGCAGGCATCCATGCCTCGGCGCTGGCCAAAGAGCCGGAAACTTATGAGCATGTGAAGCCCGAGAGTGTGGGCAACCGCAGGCGCATTCTGGTTTCGGACCAGGCCGGCAAATCCAACCTGCTGGCGGAATTGGAACGCATCGGCCTTTCAGTGAAGAAAGATGATGTGCGGCTTGATCATCTCTTGCGCGAAGTGAAGGAGCGCGAAGCCCAAGGCTACGCCTACGATGGCGCGGATGCATCCTTCGAGCTTCTGGCCCGCCGCACCTTGGGAACTGTGCCGCATTATTTTGATGTGCAGAGTTTTCAGGTGAATGTGGGCCAGCGTGAAGGTTCCATGTATTCCGAGGCCAGCGTAAAAGTGAAAGTGGGTGGCGAAACCCTGATCAGCGCTGGCGAAGGCAATGGCCCGGTGAGCGCGCTGGACGTGGCTTTGCGCAAGGATCTCGGCAAGTTTCAAAAACACATCGACAAGATGGAACTGGTGGATTTCAAGGTCCGTATCCTCAATGGCGGCACGGGTGCCACCACGCGGGTTTTGATTGAGAGCCGGGACGAAAAAGGTGAACGCTGGTTCACGGTTGGCGTTTCACCCAATATCGTTGAGGCCTCATTTCAGGCGCTGCTGGATGCAATCAATTTCAAGCTGTTGCATGATGGCGCCACGGCTTGAATGCAGGCCAGCCATGTAAAGGCTGAATTTGTGCCGCCAGCGCCACTCGTCTAAGCGCAGGGCATGATCAGCAAAATCAGGAGTCTGGACGGCGAAAGCAAAGGCGTGGCCTTTGCCGTGATCGCCCATCTCTTCTGGGGCGCCATGGCGGGCTATATGGGCCTGATCCGCTATATCAACCCGTTGGAAATCGCGGTTCACCGCGCGCTGTGGAGCGTGCCCATTGGCCTTGCAGTTGCATGGCGTCTGGGATTGTTGCGCAAGGTGGCAGAGGCGCTGCGCAGCCCGCGCACATTGCTCATCATGGCCTGCACCAGCTTTCTCATGGTGTTCAACTGGACGATCTATATCTGGTGCATTACGCAAGGTCGCACTTTGGATGCCAGCCTTGGCTATTTCATCAACCCGCTGCTGAATGTGGCTGTGGGCTTCCTGTTTCTGGGTGAGCGCTTCACTCGCGCGCAATTGCTGGCCATTGCTTTGGCTGTGGTGGCCGTGGTGGTTGAAACCCTGGGCACCGGAGTCTTCCCCAGCATTGGCCTTTCGCTGGCTGCAACCTTTTGCCTCTACGGCCTGGTGCGCAAGACAATTGCTCTGGGCGCCATTGAGGGATTTCTGCTTGAAGTGGGCATTGCCGTCGTGCCGCTGCTGGCCGTGGATTGGTGGTTGGGCCAGCGCGGTGAATTGCACTTCGGCACCAGCACATTCTCAACTTTGATGTTGATGGGTTGCGGTGTGTTCACCGCAGGCGCTTTGATGTTCTATTCCGCATCGATCAAGCTCATCCGCTATTCAACTGCGGGCCTGCTGCAATATCTCTCGCCTTCATTGGTGTTCCTCACCGCTGTTTTCATTTTTGGTGAGCCGATCGACAAATGGAAGCTTTCGGCCTTTGCCATCATCTGGCTGGCCCTGGCGATTTACAGC
>JAYTIG010000382.1:0-4115 GCA_043731995.1 Hyphomicrobiales bacterium | reverse complement strand
GGCGGTGGCGCGTGAACCCAGGAAGTAGAAGGCAAAGCCACCCCAGCCCTTGGTGGGGTCAAGATAGCCATAGACGTCCTTGCCATTCATCTTCTTGCCCTTCAGGAACTTGGTGACGGCGTTTACCTGTTGCCAGGTCTTTGGAACGCCCCATGGGGTCTTGTTGCCAGCCTTGGCCCATTCATCAGCCAGGCCCTTGTCCGCAAATACGTCCGAACGATAATTGAAATTGTGGCAATCGCCGTCAACCGTCACACGGTATTGCTTACCATCCCAAGTTCCAACTGGTGGCTTCAAATAATTCACGAGATCGTCGAAATCGATCTGCTTCTTCACCCAATCGGGCATGACAGAAGCAAGGCCCTTTCCACAAACATCGCCCTCAAAGGGTGCACCCATCTCGATCACGTCGAAGTCGACAGTTTTGGTGGCGATGGATTGTTGCAGGCGGGCGTTATAGTCAGCTTGGGCAAGGTCGATCCAATTGATCTTCACGCCAGTGTAATCCGCCCAAGCTTTGGAAAGGCCACGGAAGAGCACGTTATGAACGTTTTGATTGTTGAGGCCCATGAAAGACAGTTCAACACCGGCGAGTTCGCCCTGCTTGATGCTGGCCTTGGTAGCGCCAAGGCACATTTCACCAACCTTTTGCCAATCGGCATCGGTTGGTTGGCCCTTTCCAACACCGGGGATTTTCAAGATGGCGGCGCGCAGGTCGTCAGCGGCGGCTGCCTGCTGTGGAGCGGCGACAACGCCACCCAGCAGCGACGCGGCGGCAAGGCCAGCTGAACTCTTCAGCAGTCCGCGTCTGGTGATGTAGTCAAAGTGTTCCAGCTTCATGATCAATTCCTCCCAATTGGCTGCAACGGACATCGCTGACTTACTCAGCCGTTCTGGCCGTCGTAGTATTGGTGAGATTAATCTCGGGCTCCGAAGTAAGTCAACGTGAACAACTTCACGCACATCGCTTTCGATCCGGAATATTTGTGCTGCATTGCAAAATCGCTGTTGGCGCTCAGCGCGAGGTTGCCATCAAATCCTTGTTCCTCTCGTAGAGCGCGCGGAATGTGGCGTAGGTACCGTCATAAATCTGTCGGTTGCCCGCAATTGGTGCAATAACGTTGCCTGCTTGGTTCCAGTGCAGAATAGTCGAACGCATTGCGTCGCCAACACCCAACGCGGCAAGGAAGGAATTGCCATAGCTGGCACCCACGGTTTTGGACCGCACATGCTGTGCCAACCCCGTCGCATCAGAGGTTGCTTGCAACCAAACTTCATTGTTGGTGCCGCCGCCCACTGCCTCCACGTGTAAAGGCGGGATTCCAGCGGCGGCATAGGTTTCAACCACATGCTTTGTGCCAAGTGCTATCCCTTCAAGCATGGCGCGGTAGATATCACCGCGTGTGTGGGTAAGGTTGAGGCCAAACAAGAAACCCTTGGCGTTGGGATCGTGTATCGGCGTTCTCTCACCTGAAAAATAGGGCAGCATCACGAGGCCCTTGGCACCGGTAGGCGATGTGGCAGCTTCTCGCGCCAAGGCAACGGCGGCCTCTTTCGGATCGGCAAATTCACGGGCGAAATTCTCGCGGAACCAATGCGTAAGGGTGCCACTTGTGGCGAGACCTGCCATGGAGGTGAATTGGCCGGGAAACAACCAAGGAGAAGACCACAACCTTGCGTCGTCGACGCGCCTAGGGACAACGAGAATGATGAAAATGGTGGAGCCATACATTATCATCATCTGGCCAACATCGAGTACGCCCACGCTTGCTGCCTCCGCCGCAGCATCAATCGTTCCAGTAGTGACGGGCGTTCCTGCTGCAAGGCCCGTCTCGGCGGCGGCCCTCGGTGTTACGTGACCGGCAATTTCTGTGGTCCACTTGATGTTGGCCAGCTTCTCAAGCGGCGTAATGGTGGAGGCGAAGCGCTCATCCCAAGCAAGCCTGTCAGGCAGATAAAGCGGCGCCCAACTTCCCGCCGAATAATGGTCAATCACATAGTTGCCAGTCAACCGGTGGACGATGAAGGTGGTTGAAGTGATGAATTTGTGGGCCTTGTTGTAATGATCTGGCCGATTGTTCTTCAACCAACTAATCTTGGGGCCAACAGATTGAGACGTGAGTGCGTTGCCGGTCTCCTTGAGCAGGATGTCTTCGCCGTAGAGCGCGTTAAGTTCGGCAATCTCAGCGGATGCCCTGGTGTCTACGCCGTAGAGAACACCGTTCATCAGTGGATCGCCCGCTTTGTCCACCGGCAACATGCACGGCCCGATGGCGCTCGCTCCCACGGCCCTGATGTCACTAGGGTCGACTTTGCTGTCAGCGATGACCTGCTTTGACAGGTGCTTGAAATCACCCCACCAGTCCTGCTCGGCGTCATGTTCAGCCCAGCCCGCCTGCGGCACGCGCATCTTGTGTGGTTGGGCAGCACTCGCCACTATATTTCCCTCGCCATCAACGAGCACGCCTTTCGATTCAAAGGTGCCAATGTCGATGCCGAGAAAGTATTTCATTGCGGGAAATCGTCCCGGTCGAGGCTGAAGCCGGGACCAATTGCGGAAATGCCTTCGACAAGCAAGTTTGTGAGCTGTTCCAGATCGGTGGCATCACACATCTCGAGGGACGAATGCGTATAGCGCGCTGGAAAGCCGAGATCGATGGAGGCAACGCCCTTGCCCACAAGTTGCACGTAAGATGAATCCGTCAAGGCGCCGATATGGGCGCTGCGTTGCAATGTTTGCTTCAGCCGCGCAGCGCTCTCTTCAAATAACCTCACGAGGGCAGGATGCGGAATGGTGCCGTTCAACGTGCCGCGGCCGTGAAATGAAAACATGCTCATCGCCGGCCCGGCACCAAGCCGCACATCACCTCGTGCACTCAAGTCAGGCGTGTCTGTGGCGAGGATCAGATCGAGTTGGATGGCAATATCGGGCAATAGTGCTTGCGCCGCTGGCAGCGCGCCGCGCAGATTGAACTCCTCCTGCACGGAGAAGACAAAATGCACCGTGGGGTGGGATTTCTTTTTGGACAGAAGTTTCGCCGCCTCCAACATCACCGCGCAAGCGGCGCGGTCGTCAACGCTGGTGCCGCATATCCGGCCACTGGCAAGTTCAAAGGCCCGCGGTGCGTAAACCACAGGCGAACCGACATTCACACCCGCTTCCAAGACCTGCGCGGCCGTTGAATAGCCCGCGTCCAGCATAATCTCTTGATAGGGCAGAACCCGGTATTTCTCTTCAGGTGTAGTCGCGTGGTGGCTTTTGTTGCTAATAATGGCCGGAATGTCTTTTCCCTCAGCCACGCAGATCAACATTTCCTGCGAGGCCAACGCCCGCTCGGGCACACCGCCCAGCCGCTCAAGGCGCAACAAGCCATTGGCCTCGATCTTGCGGATCACAAAGCCCAATTGGTCCATGTGCGCAAAGAGCATGACAGAAGGCCCTTTGCCTTCAAGTGTGGCGATCAGGTTGCCCGTGGGATCTGTGGTTGTCTGGAAGCCAGCAGCTTTCAAGGCGGCGGCAATGCGCCTGCGCACGCGCGTCTCATAGCCCGACAGGCCGGGGATGAGCATCAGTTCGCGTGTCAATTCTGAAAGCTTCGCTACAAGTGACATCTCAGTGGCCTCTCGCCTTGCGAGCAGCCGCCATGAAGGCTGCGGCACGCTCCGGGTCAACGGCGTTCCAAGTATACCCTTTGACCTTGAGCGACGAACCCACCACGCAACCGTCAGCAAGCTTCATCACCTCGCCGATGGTTTCAAGCTTGACGCCGGTATTGGCCAGCACAGGCGTGTCCGGCAAAACGTTCTTTACCGCGGCGAGATCATGCATGGCGGGTGCCTCACCTGTCATGGCGCCTGAAACAAGAATCGCATCAGGCACGCTGGAGAAGATAGCACTGCGCGCCCGGTCCGCCAGGCTGCGCCGGTCGTTGGAAAAGGCAAACTCAGCTGAAATATTGAACAGCATCGCTAAGTCCGGCCGATCCAAATGGTTGCGGTAGCGCAGGGCTCTTCCAGCATTGGTGTTCCATTGGCCCATGTCGGAGGCATAAACACCTGTCATGATTTCGCGCATGAACGAGGCGCCAGTCGCCGCCGCAAGGGCAACCGAACTC
>JAYTIG010000381.1:0-4119 GCA_043731995.1 Hyphomicrobiales bacterium | reverse complement strand
GGAACACGCCAATCTGCGCAAAGGGGAAATCAAAAGCGTAACACAGCAAAGCCAGCACGGCCAAAAGTGCCGAAGTGCCATAGCGCACTGGATCGCTGAATTGTTGAACGTGTGGCGGCTTTGCCGAGGCGCCAACCAATACGGGATCAAATGTGGTCATGTGTCTATTTGGCCATCCAAAGCGTTCGTTATTCCAGCCAAGCCAGCACCATGAAGACCGGCAAGCTGGAAATCAGCTGCATTGCCCCAGAGCCCCGCTTCAATCCGAGGTTTCAGCCACCACCTTAGCCTTGCAATGCAAGACTAAGGCTTGGCTGGAATGACGACATTCGATTGAGATTTGGAAAATTCCGGCAGGGCATCCCCTGCCGGAACTTTTCAGGCTTTCGCCTGCTTACATCTTTGGAGCAGCCTTGATGATCTCAACAAACTTCTTTTGTGCATCAGCAGGTGTCATCGCAGGTGTCGCGAAGAAGTTCGACATCAAGTCTTGAATCTGCAGGATCGAGTCACGATCAATCATTTGAATCGTACCTGGGAAAACTGCTTTCGAATGGTCCAGAATTTCCAGACCCTTCTTCATGCAGTCGTTCGCAGCGCTAAGATCAACGTCGGGGCGCATTGGCAGCGAGCCCTTCTTCAAGTTGAAAGCCACCTGTACGGCGGGCGTAAGCAAGGTTGAAGCCATCTTCAGCTGAGCAGCTTTCAGAGCTGGATCCTTAACAACCGGGAAGTAGAACACGTCACCGCCTGTATCGAGAACTGGGTTAACGCCGAGGCCTGGCAAACAGTCATAGTCTTTACCAGGAACCATCTTAGCAACTTGGAATTCACCACCAGCCCAGTCACCCATGACGTTGGCGGCAGCTTTGCCGGAGATGACGAGGCCGACGGCTTCGTTCCACTGCTTGGTGATCTGCTTTTGATCAACCATTTGGCGCGCAGCATCAATAGCATCAAACACTTTGCCGAATTCCGGGCCAGCGGCCAACGCAATATCGCGATCCTTGTAAACCTTCACGTAGTTGTCGGTGCCAGCAATAGCAATCATCAAGTCAGGAATAAGAATGTTCCCGACCGGCCAACCTTGAGCCAGAGACAAAGGTTGAATGCCCTTTTCCTTCAGCTTCGGCGCATCAGCAACCAATTCGCCCCAGTTCTTTGGTGGTTCCATGCCATTGTCGGTGAACACCTTGCGGTTGGTCCACATCCATTGGGCCGAGTGCAGGTTTACCGGAACGCAATAGACTTTGCCATCAACCGTGCAGGATGCCATCTGGGTCTTTGGACGCAAAATGTCGTTCCACTTTTCCTTGGTGGCGAGTTCTGTGAGGTCGGTCAGCAAGCCGGCCTTGATGAGTTCGTCAGCATCATGGCCAGGATTAAACTGGGTGGCACCCATGGGGTTGCCACCGAGAATGCGCGAAATGATGATGGGACGGGCAACGTCGCCTGAACCGGCAATGGCGCCGTCAACCCAATGATCACCAGAAGCATCGACGGCCTTGGCGAATTCGGCAACAGCGGCAGCTTCGCCACCGGACGTCCACCAATGCGTGACTTCAATATCAGTGGCTTTGGCTGCGCTTGCTGCGAACAGCGAAGCTGTGAATGCCAATGCTACGGTAAATTTCTTAAGACCCATGACAATTTCCTCCCTCGTCTTATTTTGGGTAACGAAAAGCTAACCCAGCTTTTTTCAATTTGCAACGTTTCAGACAAAATAATTTTATCCCCCAAATTATTGCGCTGCACAATCGCTTTTTTAGATTTGAAACGATTCAGTTTTGCACTAGTTTCTGGCAGCATGCCCGACAGCCCGGAAAAACGCCCCACCTTGCGCTCGCTCGCGGAGATCACCGGGCTTGGGATTTCGACCGTGAGCCAGGCGCTTCGCGACAGCCCTGAGATCGCAATTGAAACGCGCCGGCGCGTGCAAATGGCGGCCCAGCAGATGGGTTATCGCCCCAACCGGGCGGGCGTTCGCCTGCGCACGGGCAAGAGCAATGTGATCACGCTGGTGCTGAATGCAGAAGATGGTGGCTCGGGATTTTTTGCCAATATTGTCTATGGCATTTCTGAAACATTGAAGGGCACACCCTATCATCTGGTGGTGACGCCCTATTCCCTTTCCGATCCCATGGAGCCCATCCGCTATATTGTCGAAACCAATTCGGCTGATGGCGTCATTATCTCCCGCACGCAGCCGGATGATCCGCGCGTGCGCTATCTTGTCGAAAATAAAATTCCCTTTGCCACCCATGGCCGCACCGACACAGGGATAGAACACGCTTATTTTGATTTTGACAATGATACTTGTGCCTATGAAGCGCTGCGGCTGTTGCATCAACGCGGCCGCAAACATGCCGCATTGATCGGGCCTCCCAGCCAACTCACTTATTTCCATCACACGCTCAACGGCTTCAACCGAGGGCTCAGCGATTTCGGCATGAGCGGCTTTTTGCTGAGTGAGATTGACACTGATTCGCCTATCCCAGACTTGATCAAGGCGGGCCATGCCTTGTCACAGCTCCGCGACAGGCCGGATGCAATTGTGTGTGTCTCATCCAGTGTGGCGCTGGCCATCATCGCCGGTCTGAAGCAAGGCGGCATGGAACTGCGCCAGCATTATGATCTGGTGGCCAAGCCAATGACGGAACTGATGCGACTATCCCAGCCAGAGATTATTGGAATCGATGAAAGCTTTCTCAAAGCTGGCCAGGAGTTGGCGCGGATGGTGATGGCACGTATTGCAGGAACCGACCCATTTGTATTACAAATGATTGACGCACCCAAACAATCATAAGGAAGCCCTTCCGTGAAGACCCCACTCACCGGCGTTTTGCCCGTTGCCCCCACAGTATTCCATGATGATGGTACGTTGGATCTCGACGGCCAGCGCAGGGCCATGGATTTGATGGTGGACCAGGGCTCGGACGCCATTTGCATCCTGGCCAATTTTTCCGAACAGTTCGTGATGACGGATGAGGAACGGCGCCTTACCACAGAGGCCAGCCTCAAACAGGTTGGTGGGCGTACGCCCGTCATCGTCACTTGCTCACACTTTTCAACGCAGATTGCAGCGGCGCGCGCCAAACATGCCGCCGATCATGGTGCTGCCATGTTGATGCTTATGCCGCCCTATCATGGCGCGGGGCTGCAAGCTGATGAAGGTGCCATGCTCGAACATTTCGCCGCTGTGGCCAAAGCCAGCGGATTGCCAATTATGGTGCAGGATGCGCCTTTGTCGGGTGTCAAACTTTCTGTGCCTTTCCTGGTGCGGCTGGCACAGGAAGTGCCGCTGGTTTCCTATTTCAAGATTGAAGTGGCCTTTGCAGCGCAAAAGCTGCGTGACCTGATCGCAGCAGGTGGCAAAAGCATCATGGGGCCCTTTGATGGCGAAGAGTCGATTACGCTGATGGCCGATCTGGACGCTGGCGCCACAGGCTCGATGTGCAGCGCCATGATCCCGGATTTGATCAAGCCTGTCATCACAGCGCATCATAGCAGAGACAGGGTGAAGGCTGCGGCGCTGTACAAGAACATCCTGCCGCTCATCAATTATGAAAACCGCCAATGTGGGCTTCGTTCCGCCAAAGCGTTGATGATGGAAGGCGGCGTGATCAAGTCTGATCACGTGCGCCACCCATTGCGGCCTTTGCATCCAGAAACGCGCAAGGGCCTGCTGGAGCTGGCGCGCGAGGCCAGTCCGCTTGCGCTGCGCTGGGGCAAATAGGCCATGCGTATACTCATCACTGGGGCCGCAGGCATGGTTGGCCGAAAATTGGCGGTGCGGCTTGTGCAACAAGGCGAGCTGCGGGGCAAGACACTTGCGGCCATTGATGTTGTGGATGTGGTGGCCAGCGAGTGGCCACAAGGGACAGTGCCGTTCCATGCCCATGTCGGAGATCTTGCAGAGCCCGGCTTTGCCGACCGGCTGATGGCGTTGAAACCTGATGTGGTCTTTCATCTTGCGGGCATTGTTTCGGGCGAGGCCGAGGCCAATTTTGATTTGGGCTACCGCGTCAACCTTGACGGCACGCGCGCCTTGTTTGAGGCCATTCGCGCGGCCAAGATCACACCGCGGGTGGTGTTCACTTCTTCCATCGCGGTTTATGG
>JAYTIG010000380.1:0-1472 GCA_043731995.1 Hyphomicrobiales bacterium | reverse complement strand
GCCTCCACCATGGCCTGTTTTACAAAAGTCGTGCCATGAAAATCTGGCGGGGCGGAATAGGTCACGCGGCCAGGATTTGCTTTGGCAAAATCCAGAAGCTCCTTCATCGATAAGGGCGGCTTTGGCAGTTTTGCGCCGTCAGCAAAAAATGTGAACTGCGCCATGCCCCAAGGCGCTTCCAGACCTTCAACCAACTCAGTAAAATCGTGCAGCGTTGAGGGCTTGCCCTTGGTGTCAACATTGGCGAAGGAAGGCAGGTCTTCAGCGAAAGGGCCGAAGAGCAGTTTTTCGGTTTTCATCACTTTGAAATTTTCGCCGTTGATCCAGATGAGATCGACGCTTCCATCCTTCTTGCCCGCGGCCACTTCTTCACGCACGCGCTTCACGGCTTCGCCCGTATCTGATAGTTTTACATGGGTGACTTTCAGGCCATAGCGTTTGGCCGCTTCATCCGCTGCCCATTGGATGTAAGCGTTGATGGTGTCGCCTCCGCCCCAGGCATTGAAGAAAACTTCTTGCCCTTTGGCTGCGCTCGCAATGGCTTGCCAATCGCCCGCGAATGCAGCCCGGCCAAGCATTGGGGTCAGGCCTGCAGCAGCGAAGAGTTGAAGGGCAGAACGGCGGGTTAAATTCATCGCATTCTCCTTGATGGAAAGAGTGATGCCTTGCGTCGCTGCCTCGTGCAAATCACGGCCACGTGCAAAGCGATCAGCAAAAAGTGATCAGGCCTTGTGTTCCATCATGGCGTGTTGGAGCAGGATGATGGTTTTTGCATCCATGATGCCGCCTTCGGCGATGAGAGCAAAAGCCTCATTCAATGGCATTTCTATGACTTCGATATCTTCATGTTCATGATCAAGGCCGCCGCCATCGTGCACGCGGTCTGCGCCCTCATAATCTGCCGCAAACAAAATGAGGCGTTCAGAAACAGCTCCGGGGCTGGAGAAGCAATCGGCCACCAAGCGGATATTTCGGATGTTGACGCCCAGTTCCTCATGCGCCTCGCGTTTGGCGCAATCGGCGGGGTTGTCACCGTCCAAAAGCCCCGCACAGGCCTCGATCAGCCAGCCATCATGGGCGCCATTGAAGGCGGCACCTGTGCGCCATTGCCGCACCAGCAAAACAAGGCCGCGCGCTCTGTCCACGGGCAGAACGGCGGCGCCATCGCCGTGGTCTGCCACTTCGCGCGGCAGAATTTTGGTTTCGCCATTGGCAGCCTTGGCCTCGACATCCAGCCCTGTGAGACTGGACCAGCCCTTGGCCATGATGCGGCGATTGACGATTCGATAGCTGAATTTGCTCATGGCTGTGGGATAGCGGGGGCCGGGGGGTTGACACAATCTTAACTTTAATTTTGCAGTGATGGGGTTTCAGGTTCCATCCATGGCCAACAGACACTTGCCCAAACGCCGCTTTCTGCCCAGTCTTTTGGCTGCTGGCGCGCTTTTGGTTGCGGCTGGCATGGCTTGGTC
>JAYTIG010000379.1:0-10601 GCA_043731995.1 Hyphomicrobiales bacterium | reverse complement strand
ACGCCAGCCACCAGATCGGGCTTGATGCCGATATCTGGTTTACGCCCATGCCAGACCACGAGCTCTCTGCCAGCGAGCGCGAAGGCATGGTTCCGCTTGAAATGGTGAAGGACCATGCCACCATCAACAGCGAGACTTGGAGTGAGAGCCGCGACAAGTTGATTGAAACCGTGGCGCGCGATCCACAGGTGGCGCGCATCTTCGTGCATCCGCCAATCAAGAAGGCATTGTGCAATGCAGCCACGGGAACTGATCGGTCCTGGCTTGCAAAAGTGCGCCCGCTCTATGGCCACACCTTCCATTTCCACATCCGCATGAAATGCCCGGAGGGCATGAAGTCATGCAAGGATCAGTGGACTCCAAATCCAGATGACGGCACAGGCTGCGGCAAAGAACTGGCTTATTGGTATTCGCCAGCGCCATGGACACCACACAAGCCGGCACCTGGCCCACACAGGCCGCCGCCACCGCCCTTGACTCTCGCTGGCCTACCTGCTGAATGCCGCGCGGTGATTGCTGCTCCCTGATGGGGCGTAGAACTTTGCAAGGCTTGAAAATGGCGGGAGCAAAATGAGCCACGCTCAAACGTCTAACGCTGTGTTCTCCAAGCCCAATGTCAAGCTGGCCTTCGCCTCCATTGGCGTCGTGTTCGGCGATATCGGCACCAGCCCGCTTTATGCTATGCGCGAAGCGTTGCATCATGTCACCGCCGCTGGTGGGGATTTGCGTCTCTCTGTTCTGGGCGTTGTCTCCCTGCTGATCTGGGCGCTGCTCATTGTGGTGACGCTGAAATATGTCGTCATGCTGATGCGCGCCGACAATCGTGGCGAAGGCGGCATCCTGTCCCTTGTGGTGCTGGTGGAAAAACTGCTCGGCCGCAAAGGCACTTTCATCGTCGGCCTTGGTATCATTGGTGCCGCCTTCTTTTTCGGCGATGCCATGATTACACCGGCCATGTCGGTATTGTCGGCCATCGAAGGCTTGAAAGTGATCAACCCGGTGTTCGAACCCTTCGTGGTGCCGCTGACCTTGGCTGTGCTGCTCACGCTGTTCCTGTTTCAATACAAGGGAACCGGCGGCGTGGCCAAGGTCTTTGCACCTGTCACTTTCGTCTGGTTCATCATCATTGCCATCGTCGGTTTGCGCCACATTGCCGATGACATTGAAATCTTTCTGGCACTCAATCCGGCTTACGGCATCACCATGCTATTGCAACATCCGGGCCTCGCTCTCTTGGTTTTCGGCGGTGTGTTTCTGGCTGTCACTGGTGGTGAAGCGCTCTATGCCGACATGGGCCATTTCGGTAAAAACCCCATCCGCATGGCTTGGACGGCGGTGGTTCTGCCTGCGTTGATGCTGAACTATCTCGGCCAGGGCGCCTTTGTGATTGCCCATCCCGAAGCCGCCTATAACCCCTTCTTTCTCATGTTGCCTGTCTGGGCTCTTGTTCCGCTCGTCGTCATGGCAACCGCAGTGACGGTGATTGCCAGCCAAGCTGTGATCACTGGCGCTTTTTCCATTGCCCAGCAAGCCATTGCCCTTGGCCTGTTCCCGCGCATGAATATCACCCACACGTCAGAAACGGAAAGCGGTCAGATCTATATTGCCCAGATCAACTGGCTGATCATGATTGGCGTGGTGTTGCTGGTGGTTGTGTTCCAATCCTCCGACCGTTTGGCCGCCGCCTATGGTGTTGCGGTCAACACGTCGATGCTGGTGGATACAATGCTGGGCCTGCTGTTCTTCTGGCAATCCAGAAGCTGGCCTCGTGCCATCGCCATTCCCGCCCTGCTCTTCATCTTTGTGGTTGAATCCACATTCTATGCCGCCAACCTGCTGAAGATCCCACATGGTGGCTATATGCCGGCACTGATCGGCTTCTCGATCATCATCATCATGATGACATGGCGCGAAGGCATCCGCCTGCTCACCAATAAGCTGCAACGGGAATCGATTGAACTTACGGGCCTGCTCGAAAGCCTGGAACGCCACCCGCCTGCCCGCGTGGCGGGTGCCGCCGTCTTCATGCAAACTGACAACAAATTCGCGCCCTCGGCCTTGATGCATAATCTGAAACACAATCGCGTGCTGCATGACAAACTGGTCTTCCTCGCCGTCAAAACTGCTGATCAGCCGCGTTGGTATGAAGACCGGGTCAGCGTGCGGCAAGGCCCGATGGGCGCATGGATCGTGGAAGCCAAGTTTGGCTACATGGAACAACCTGATGTGCCCGCGGCCCTGCGCGCCTGCGCTGAGCATGGTTTGGACATCGATCCGCGCCAGGCGTCCTATTTCCTTGGCCGCCGCGTGATCCGCATGGCCGCGCGTTCCAAGATGCCTTTCTGGCAACAACGGCTCTTCATCATGTTGGCCAACCAATCGGCCCGCGCCGTTGAGTTCTTCCGCATTCCCGCAGACAGGGTCGTCGAATTGGGCATGCAGATGAGCCTGTGACGGAGTGTGAAGCGCTCTAGTGGATTCTCAATAGTTTCATTTAAATGATTGAAATAGTAGGTATAAAATTGATTTCTGAGATCTTCCGCCAGACTGGCTTGACGGCGTCTTGTAAACTTCTTGTAACTTTTGCTGCAGTGCAAAATGGCCTATAGCGCCCGCCATCGCCAGCGCGGCACAAGGAAATCCACGGGCACAACAGAACCCACGAACAGAATTTCCAAGCAGTGGCACCTCGTGTCACGAAAGGCCGAAAGCCATGTCTTCCCATAATCAAATCCAAAGGCCATTTTCAGGGCCGCAGCTCAAACTTGCCTTTGCTTCCATCGGCGTGGTTTTTGGCGATATCGGCACCAGCCCGATCTACACCATGCGCGAAGCCTTGAAGCCCGTCGTGGGTGGCACTGTTGACATGAACGCGGCCATCTACGGTGTAGTTTCCCTGCTCATCTGGGCGCTCATCCTCATCGTCACCATCAAATATGTTCTGATCATCATGCGCGCCGATAATCACGGTGAAGGTGGCATCCTTTCCGAAGTGGTGCTGGTAGAAACTCTACTGGGCAAGAAGGGCGGCTGGGTGCTTGGCTTGGGCATCATCGGTGCAGCCTTCTTCTTTGGTGATGCCATGATCACGCCAGCCATTTCAGTGCTCTCTGCCATCGAAGGCCTTGAAGTCATCAATCAGGGCTTTGCACCCTATGTCGTGCCCCTCACCCTTGCTGTGCTCATCACGCTGTTTGTGTTTCAGTATAAAGGCACAGGTGGCATTGCCAAACTCTTTGGGCCAATCACCTTCGTCTGGTTCATCATGCTGGCGGCGCTGGGGCTCATCCATATTGGCGACAATCTCTCGATCTTTGCTGCCTTGAACCCGGTCTACGGCATCAACATGCTGCTGCGCCAACCTGGCCTTGCGCTCTTGGTTGTGGGCGGCGTGTTCCTCGCCGTTACTGGCGGCGAGGCGCTCTATGCCGACATGGGCCACTTTGGTAAAAACCCCATCCGCCTTGCTTGGCTTGCCGTGGTGTTCCCCGGTCTTGTGCTGAACTATCTGGGTCAAGGTGCATTTGTGATCGCTCATCCTGAGGCCATTGAAAATCCATTCTTCCTGATGATGCCACCTTGGGCTCTTGTTCCCTTGGTGCTGTTGGCCACAGGCGTCACAGTTATTGCCAGCCAAGCCGTTATCACTGGTGCATTCTCGATCGCCCAGCAGGCCATTGCGCTTGGTCTTGCACCACGCATGAACATCACCCACACCTCAGAAACTGAAAGCGGCCAGATCTACGTCGGCCAAATCAATTGGATGGTGATGCTGGGTGTCATCCTGCTGGTGCTGGTGTTCCGCTCATCCGACAGCCTGGCCTCGGCCTACGGTATTGCTGTCAACGCCGCCATGCTGGTCAACACGCTGCTCGCCGTCATCTATTTCTGGAAGGCTGGCCCGCGCTGGCTCTTCGTGCCTGCACTGGTGGCCATCTCTGTTGTTGAGTTACTGTTCTTTGCTGCCAATGCCTTGAAGATCGCCAACGGTGGCTATCTGCCTGTGCTGATCGGCCTGACTGTGATCATGCTGATGGTGACATGGCGCCGCGGCTTGAAACTTCTCTCTGACAGATTGCAGCGGGATTCGATCGAGCTTACGGGCCTGCTCGAAAGCCTGGAGCGCCACCCGCCTGCCCGGGTGGCCGGTGCTGCCATCTTCATGCAGACAGACAATAAATATGCGCCATCTGCCCTGATGCATAACTTGAAGCATAACCGCGTGCTGCACGACAGGCTGGTCTTTCTCGCCATGAAAACGGCAGACGTTCCGCGCTGGTATGAAGACCGTGTGAGCCTGCATCAAGGCCCGATGGGTGCATGGATCGTTGAAGCCAAATTCGGCTACATGGAACAGCCTGACGTGCCAGCCGCCTTGCGCGCTTGCGCGGCCCATGGGCTGGAGATTGATCCGCGTCAGGCCTCGTATTTCCTGGGCCGCCGTGTGATCCGCATGGCGGCGCGATCAAAAATGCCCTTCTGGCAACAACGCATTTTCATCATGCTGGCCACCCAGTCGGCCCGTGCCATTGACTTTTTCCGCATTCCGGCAGACAGGGTTGTGGAACTTGGCATGCAGATGACATTGTAATGGCTCTCCTCTCTCCATTTTTAAATCCTGGTCGTTTCTGGCGTGGCAACCTCCACACACATTCCAACCAGTCTGATGGCGCATTGCCGACAGTTGGCGTTATCTCCGCCTACAAGAACGCGGGCTATGATTTCCTCATGCTCTCTGAGCATTTCGTGAAGCACTTCAGTTTCCCAATCAATGATACGCGCGCCTTTCGCGGCAATGATTTCACCACCCTGATTGGCGTGGAATTGCATGCACCTGAAACCAGCGCGGGCGAGTTGTGGCACATCGTAGCTGCTGGCTTGCCTTTGGATTTTGCACCTCCAGGCCCCGGTGAAACCGGGCCAGAGCTGGCGCGCCGTGCCCGCAATGCCGGGGCCTTCATCGCCATCGCCCACCCATCCTGGTCGCGTTATACAATTGAGGATGGCCGCGCTATTGATGCGGCCCACGCCGTTGAGATTTACAACCACGGCTGCGCCATCGAGAATGATCTGGGCGAAGGTTGGTATCTCTGTGATCAATTGCTCAATGAAGGCCGCCACCTCACGGCCATCGCAACGGATGATGCCCACTTCAAAACGCCGGACTATTTCGGCGGCTGGGTGAATGTGAAATCCGAAAGTCTTGATCCAGAAGCCCTGCTCTCGGCCCTCAAAGCCGGACATTTCTATGCCAGCCAAGGCCCCGAATTTCATGCCATCGATCTCAAGGGCAAGGAAATCAGCATCACCTGTTCGCCGGTTGATGTCATCACCGTGGTCTGCGGCAACTCCCGCACCGTGGTGAAAACCGGCAAGGCCATCACTTCCGCCACTCTTGACCTGAGTAAACTCGAACAGGGTTGGCTGCTCAAAAAACCTTCGCCCTGGTTCCGTGTCACAGCCATCGACCACGCCGGAAAGAGGGCCTGGAGCAACGCCTATTGGTGGGCAGAGATGGAGCATCGAGCTCACAATTAAAATCACTTGTGAGCAAAAAGTTGCGACAAACAAAACATCCAGAGCGTGCGTGAAAGCAGCTGCGTACAACCACCGATATTGCATTAAAGCCAGTCAATCTCCACCTAAGTTAACCTGCAGCTAACCATAATCGCCGTAACCCTTGGCACTTGTTTGGTGCAGCAATGGTCGTTCGGTTGGAAACCATTATCCGCTCTTGCGCAAGGTTTGTGCTTTTTGCACTGACCTTGGCTTGGCTTGGAGCGGTCTCCCAAGCAGATGCCGCAAACTGCGGTTCCGCCACCTCAGCGGGCACTGCACCAGCGGATTGGCAGACCTACTGCTGGATCGACATGAGCACCTATAACAATGCCACGGTGTTCGGTGCTGGACAGGCCTTTTCCATCACCTTGTCGGATGGCTCCATCTTCTCCTTCACCATGTCCGGCAGTTCGCCCAATGCTGGCGGCATCACCCCCGTCATAGCGCCAGCCTGGAGTGGTGCCGCCGTCGGCAATACGGCTTTTCTCGGCATTCCCAACAAGCCCATTCTCTATACAGCCAACAATGCCACAACCGTAAATCTGACGCTGTCCAATATCGTCGTCACACCGCCTGCTGGCGTGGTGGCAACAGGCCAGTACAAGTTGGTTGTCGCAGACGCGGAATCCACCAATAACGGCGAGTCCCTCACCTTTACCACCAACGGCGGAAGCTGGACGGTGGTTGATCAGGTACCACCCATTTCAGGCGCGCTCTATCCCACAGCCACAGGCGCTGGCACCGCAACCTTCAAGGAAACCGGAGTGGCCGGCACGGTGGGTGCTTATATCGTGGGCAGTCTCAGCCCCAGCACCGTCACGGTTCAACTTGTGGCGGGCGGTTTGCAAGGCGTGATGCTTGCCGTGCAATATTCAACCATCTCGGTCAACAAGCTGCTCAGTGGTGGCCGCAGCAATGCTGCCGACCAATTCACCTATGGTGTTCAGGCCACCAGCAACAGCGCCAATATCACCTCTGCCACATCCTCTGGCGCGGGCAATGGCCCCTTCGTAGCGGCCGTCGCCACCCTCTCTTCTGGCATTGGCGTCACCGTCAATGAAAAGATGGCAGCGGGAAGTGTTGGCAGTCTGGCGCAATACACCACGAACCTGAATTGCACCAACGGCGCCGTCGGCTCACCGACAGTCCTGCCCTCCAACCAGCCCGTAACCAGTTTCAACATTGGTTCCACTAGTTATGGTGATGCAATCGCCTGCATCTTCACCAACACACCCAAGCCTGCAACCGTAACTTTGCAAAAAATAACCACTGGGGCCATTGGCGGGCCATTCACTTTCACGTCGACGAACCTGGCTTCAAGCCCGCCCTCAGTCACAACGACGGCAACCGGCACAGCGACGCCCGCCTCGCCCACCGCCATCAACGCATCGGCTTTGAACACGGCTGTCACGATCACTGAAACGCCAGCCACAAACTTCACTGCCAGCGCCCTAACCTGCACTGACGCCAACGCGGCAGTTACGGGCAACCCCGCCAGTTTTGGCACGCTTGCTGGCAATGTAATCACCATCCCCGCTGCAAATATTGTTGCGGCGGCACAAATTTCCTGCACGCTCACCAACACCGTCAACACGGCCGTTGCCGCGACAGTTGCCGTCCAGAAGATTACGCTGGGCTCGGCAGGTGGCCCGTTCACATTTACTTCTACAAACCTTGCATCAACGCCCGCAGCCATCACCACCATAACGGCAGGCACACCCGCCCCCGCGCCCACCGCCCCCATCCTGGCCACCACCAACGGAACAGCCGTCACTATCACAGAAACTGTGGCCTCCAACTTCACCATCACTTCGGCCAGTTGCCTGGATGGCAATGCCGCAGCCTCCGGCAACCCGGCTGGCAGCTTTGGCACGTTGGCAGGCACAGTGCTCACCATTCCAGCCACCAATGTGCGTGCCAAAGCACAAATCACCTGCACCTTCACCAACACAGCTAATGCCGCCATTCCGCAGGTTGCAGTCCAGAAAATCACCACTGTAGTGCCGGGCGGGCCTTTCAGCTTTGCGGCCACCAACCTTGCGGCCACACCCGCCAACATCACAACCATTACGGCGGGCACGGCAGCGCCTGTTGCTCCGGTCTATATCACTGTCACCAACGTCGCCAACCCCGTGACATTGACCGAAGCGGCCAACACCAGCTTCAATCTGTCGAGTGGCATCTGCACCGATACCAACTCTGGCACCACGGGCAATCCCGCCAGCTTCGGCACGCTTGCGGGCAGCACCATCACGGTTCCCGCCGTCAATCTGAAACTCTTCGCCAAGATTGTTTGCACCTTCACCAATGCGCCCAAACCGCCAACACTGGCGCTGCAGAAGATCACATCTGGTTCCTTCGGCGGCCCATTCACTTTCATCGCCACCAACATGGCTTCGAACCCTGGCAATATCACCACCGTTGCAGCCGGCACAGCCACGCCAGCATCACCCACAGCCATTCAAGTGACCACCACCAGCACACAGGTGCAAATCACTGAAGGGGCCAACGCCAGCTTCACCGCAACCTCAGCAACTTGCAGTGACGCCAATTCCGGCTTTACCGGCAACCCAGCGAGCTTTGGCAGCCTTGCGGGCAATGTGCTCACCGTGCCTGCGGCCAACGTGCTGCCAGCCGCACAGATCAATTGCATCATCACCAACACCGCCAAGCCAGCTACAGTGGCCGTACGGAAAACCACAACGGGCGCTGCTGGCGGGCCCTTCACTTTTGCGGTTGCAAATCTCGCCGCCGCACCTGCCAACATCACCACAATAACAGCAGGCACACCCGCCCCTTCATCACCCACCGCAATTAATGTCACCAGCCTGAATACCTTGGTGCAGATTTCAGAAGGCGCTAATGCGCTGTTCACGATTTCGAGCGCAAGCTGTGCTGATGCCAACGCCGCAGTAACTGGCAACCCTGCATCCTTTGGCACACTCACCGGGCAATTGCTGGCCATTCCCGCCGCCAATGTACTCCCCGCCGCGCAAATCACCTGTACGTTCACCAATGCGGGCAATGCACCAAAGATCAGTTTGCAAAAGGCCCTTTCAGGTTCAGGCCGGCTTGCTGCCGCAGACCAATTCAGCTTGACGGCAACAGGAACAGGTGCACCTGCCGCCGTCACCACCACAGGCGCCGGCTCAGCCATTACATCATCAGCGATGAGTTTCACCGCAACAGCGGGCAGCGCCTACACGCTCACTGAGGCCATGGCCGCGGGTTCCGCCTCTCTGATTACTGGCTATGCCAAGACCGTGACTTGCAGCAATGCCAATGCCTCTGGCACTAATGTGTCTGCCATCGCCACCATTCCGATAGCTTTCACGGCACAGGCGGCAGATAGCATCAGTTGCACCATCACCAACAACGGCACAGCAACGCCACTGCTCGTCATCAGCAAAACCTATAGCACGGCCCCAACACCTGTTTTAGTTGGCCAAACCGTAACTTACACCTATGTGATCTCGAACACGGGCAATGTGACGATGAGCAATGTGCAAGTGAAAGACATGCATGGCACGCCCGCCGTTCAAATCGCCAATGGTGCCGGTGGTATTACAAATGAAACACTCTCTACGCCCGGCCCCTTGGGTGCAGGCGCCTCGCCGGATGCAACAGCCAACAATGGAATTTGGTCGACCTTGGCACCTGGTGCTTCCGTGACCTTCACTTACACCCACACCGTGACGCAGGCTGAAATAGATCACGGTTAAATGATCAGGTGCTTGAACGTGGATGATAGAACAAAAGCCCCAGCGCGGTAATTGCTGCCATGGCGGCACCAAATAGGAAGGTTGGGGCTGCCCCATTGAGATCCCATATGAGGCCCGCGATAACACCAGATGCCAAAGTTGCAAGCCCGCACGCCACATTGAAATAGCCAAAGCACGTGCCGCGCAATTCGGCTGGTGCAGCATCGGCAACCAGTTTGCCCAGCAGGCCTTGCGTCAGGCCCATGTGCAAGCCCCAGATCGCAACACCAAGCAGCATGACCCACAACTCCGCATTTTGGGCCAGCAACACATCCGCCACCAGCAGGGCCACAGCGCCACTGAAGAGCAGGCCTTTGGTTCCAAACTTGTCTGAGATCACGCCCGTTGGATAAACCGCCACAACATAAACAAAACTCATCAACATCATCACCAGCGGGATCAACGGCAGGGGCAAGCCTCCGTCCTGTGCTTTGAGCACGAGGAAGCCTTCCGTCATCCGCGCGGCAGAAAGCGCCACACCAAGGCCCAGAACAATCCAGAAGGCTTTGCCCGGATTGACCGGGCGCAAGACATCGCGCCAAGTGGAGGTGGCAGACTTTGCGGCAACAACCCGCTCTGGCTCCTTAAGGCCAAAGATCAAAATCAAAACAGTGATGACGGCCGGAATGCAGGCCACCCAAAGCACATGGCGCAAATCCGCCAGCGCAAACCACAGCAGCACAACGGCAATCAATGGGCCAATGATGGCACCCACAGTGTCCAGCCCTTGGCGCAGGCCAAAGGCCGCACCGCGAAGTTCAGGGGCTGTGAAATCCGCAACCATGGCATCACGCGGGCTGCCTCGAATGCCCTTGCCCACACGGTCTGCCATGCGCGCCACCAGAATGCCCACAGGCGAGGTGGCCAGTGGAAATAGCGGCTTGGTCAGCGCCGAAAGCCCATAGCCCAGAACCGCCAGCCACTTGCGATTGTGAACCCAGTCACTCGCCACGCCGGAGAACAGCTTGGTCACCTGCGCCACCGCTTCGGCCAATCCGTCGATAAGGCCGACCAGTGCCACTGAGGCCCCCAGCGTGCCCACCAAATAAAGCGGCAAGATCGCATGGGCCATTTCACTGCTCATATCCATGAACAGGCTGACAAGGCCCAACATCCAAACACCGCGTGGAATAGTTTTCATGTGATGTGCGTTCTCAAATTATGTGTTACAGGCCCAAGGTTACACCAACTATCGTCACCCCAGCGAAGGCTGGGGTCCAGCTATGGGAACAAATGCTCTAAGCTCCAAAGCTGGATGCCAGCCTGCGCTGGCATGACGGC
>JAYTIG010000378.1:0-4143 GCA_043731995.1 Hyphomicrobiales bacterium | reverse complement strand
ATTGGCTTTGGCAGCAGTGTTCGCACGGGAGATGACCGCGAAGCCATTAACAAGCTGTTCACGCCAGAATTCAGAAATCGCCTGGATGCCATTGTTTCTTTTGCACATTTGCCAAAGGAAGTGGTGCGCAAGGTAGTCGAGAAATTCGTGCTGCAGCTTGAGGCACAATTGGCCGAACGCCAGGTCAATATTGAGCTTTCAACTGAAGCCGCCGATTGGCTGGCCGAAAAGGGCTATGACCAGCAGATGGGTGCACGGCCTTTGGCCCGCGTCATCCAGGAAGAGATCAAGAAGCCGTTGGCGGAAGAAGTGCTCTTCGGCAAGCTCGCAGGCGGCGGCACGGTTCGCATCTTGTTGAAGGATGGCAAGCTGGTGTTCTCCTATCTCAGCCGCGAGGAAGAAAAGAAGAACCTGCCCAAGCCGGCCGAACGCAAGGCCTTGCCACGTGCCAAGGCAGTGGTGAAGAAGCCTCCAAAAAAGCCTGCGAAGGTGAAGTAAGTTGGCTGGACACATCTGGTTTTGAATCTGGGGCAGCAAGAAGAGGACGTGTCGCGTTCGAAAATCATGCTGCTCACCGCCTTGGCCATGTTGGCCTTTGCCGGCAATTCCATTCTCTGCCGCTTGGCACTGAAAACCACGGCCATCGATCCTGCAAGTTTCACATCGGTGAGAATGGTTTCAGCTGCAGCAATGTTGGCACTCATCCTGCGCTGGCGCCGTATTGATCCCCGCAGTGGTGGAAACTGGAAGAGCGCGGCCGCTCTTTTCGCCTATGCCGCAGGATTCTCGCTTGCCTATGTAAATTTGACTGCAGCCACCGGCGCGCTACTGCTGTTTGGTGCGGTGCAGATTTCGATGATCAGCATTAGCTTGTGGCGCGGCGAGAAAATGAGCCTGCCGCAAATTGCGGGCTTCGCCCTGGCACTTGCTGGTTTGGTGGTTCTGGTTTTCCCCGGCCTTGCAGCACCTCCGATTACCAGTTCTGCACTGATGATAGGCGCAGGCGTTGCCTGGGGCGTCTATTCCCTTCGAGGCCGTGGCGTCGGCGATCCCACGGCGGTCACCGCGGGCAACTTCATTCGCACCGTCCCCGTGACTTTGGCCTTCAGCCTGATTGCGTTGAGCCAGTTTTCGCCCGACAAGCTTGGGTTTGTCTATGCAGTGCTTTCAGGCGCAGTCACTTCGGGCATCGGGTATGCGATCTGGTATCACGCCTTGCCCAAACTCAAGCCCATGGAAGCTTCCATTGTGCAATTGAGCGTGCCTATCATCGCGGCCTTCGGCGGCATCATCCTGCTGGGCGAAACTTTGACATTGCGTCTGTTCTTGGCAGCATTGGCCGTGCTCGGCGGCATTCTGTTGGTGACGGTTGAGAAAACCCGCGCCGCTGCGCAACGCACTTAAATCTTAAAGCAGGGCAGCGATACGTTTGGCCATCTCTGCCATCACCGCTTGATCCGCCATTTTGCCCGTGTGAGGGCGCAGCGGCACACCGTCCCTCATTGGCAAAATGTGGAAGTGCAGGTGAAACACTGTTTGGCCGCCCGCAGGCTCATTATATTGCCGGATTTGAAAACCATCGGCGCCTGTTGCAGCAACGGCCGCGCGCGCCACTTTCTGCACCACGGGCATCACCTTGGCTAACACGTCAGTATCGGCATCCAACAAACCACGCGAAGGCACTTTGGGAATGACCAGGCAATGCCCATCGCATTGCGGCATTACATCCATGAAGGCCAGCGTGTGCTCATCCTCATAGATCTTGTGTGACGGAATTTCGCCGCGCAGGATTTTAGCAAAGATGTTGTTGCTGTCGTAAGTCATCTCAAACCTCATTCCTGCTCAACATGCCGAAATGGCGCATGGGCGGCAAGCGCCTCCTGGCCCTCGGCAATTGCTTCGCGTTCGCCTTCAAGATAATCCGCAACCGCCCGCGCCAGGCCGGGATGGGCGAGGTGGTGAAAGCTCACGGTCTTCACTGGCACATAGCCCCGCGCCAGTTTGTGCTCGCCTTGCGCGCCCGCTTCGATCACCTTCAGGCCGCGGGCGATGGCAAAGTCGATGGCCTGATAATAGCAGGTTTCAAAATGCAGGAAGGGCAGGTTTTCAACACACCCCCAATTGCGGCCATAGAGTGTGTCGCCACCAATGAAATTCAATGCCCCGGCGATGGGCTTGCCGCCGCGGTGGGCCATCACCAGCAGTATTTGCTGGCGCATTGTTTCATGGATCATCGTGAAGAACTGGCGCGTGAGATAGGGCTGCCCCCACTTGCGGCTGCCGGTATCCATATAGAATTCCCAGAAGGCGCCCCAGTGATGCGCCTTGATGTCATCGCCAGTCAGCGCCTGAAATGTAATGCCCGCCGCGCGCACTGCGGCACGCTCTTTGCGGATATTCTTGCGCTTGGAGGACGACAATGCCGCAAGGAAATCTTCAAAAGATGAATAGCCCGCGTTATGCCAATGGAACTGGATGTCGTGCCGTTCCAACCATTGTGGATTTCCACGAAGCGCTTCGGCATCGGTTTCGGAGGAGAACGTGACATGAACCGATGAAGCCTTTTCAACTTTGCCCAGCGCGACAAGTTGCCCGGCAAGCAGAACCCGCATCGCCAAATCTTGTGCCAGCAGCTTGGGTGCCACCA
Organism: Hyphomicrobiales bacterium; assembly: GCA_043731995.1. GTDB lineage: Bacteria > Pseudomonadota > Alphaproteobacteria > Rhizobiales > Aestuariivirgaceae > Aestuariivirga. The sequence goes on along the minus strand of JAYTIG010000378.1, from coordinate 1,496 downwards.
CTGGCGAGAAGGGCACCGACACTTGCAGCTTCGGGTAATAGTGCCCGCCAGCCCGCGCAAAGGCATCGGCCCAGCCGTGGTCAAAGACATATTCACCCTTGGAATGTGGTTTGAGATAGCAGGGCACAGCACCCACCACTTTGCCGCCCTCTTCAATCACAACATGACGTGCAGCCCAACCCGTCTTGGCTGTGGCTGAGCCGGATTTCTCCAGCGCCCACAAAAACGCATGCGAGACAAAGGGGTTGACCCGCGCCGCATCAGAATTGGCAACCGCATCCCAATCTCCGGCTGGGACATCTGCCAGTGAAGTGAGAATGTGGGTTTTCACGCTCATGCCGGGGTGAAGTTCTCAAAAGTGATCTGATCGCACCAGCGCCGCGCCTGGTGTGCATCATCCTCGTTTTCAATTGTCCAGGAAAGGATTGGAAAGCCCGCCGTCTGAAATTCTGTGACAGGCTGAAATGGCAATTGATGAAAATCAAAAGAAATGAAATGGGGCTTGCTCTCCAGCAGGTGTGAAAACTCACGCATGGCCAAGCGCCGAGAAACGGGCAGGGGATCGTAATAGGGGTCAATCACCCGGTCAGCGGTAATTCCGCGCACGGTCTCAGGCGCCGATGCTGCCACGCGGGAGATGAGATCAGGATCAAACGACATCAATCCAAAAGGCCCATTGTAATCAGCCAGCACATCCAGTGCGCGATCGGTCAATGTGAAATCGTCATCCCAGAGTGATTTGATCTCAATCACCAACGTGCTGCGGCCACTCACTTGTTCCAACAATTCGGTTAGAGTTTGAACCCTGTCCTTGCCCTGTTTGAAGTGCATGGCCTTGAGCTCTTTCACGGTAAAGTTTTTGACTTTGCCAGAGCCATCCAAAATCCTGTCCACCTCATCATCGTGGAAAACCACCGCATCGCCATCGGCAGTAAGTTGCAGGTCACACTCAATGGAGAACCCATGCTTGACGGCGGCTTCAAAGGAGGCTTGGCAATTCTCCACGCGCCCCTGCGCCTCGTTGTGAAAACCGCGGTGCGCAATGGGCCGCGCCACCAGCCAATCCAGTGCACGAAGTTGCCGTGTAAAACGCATCAGGCAATCTCCACCACGGCTTCAACTTCAACCGAAGCACCCAGCGGCAGCGAAGAGGCTCCAACGGCAGAGCGCGCGTGCTTTCCGGCATCGCCAAAAACTTCCACCATCAGGTCGGAAGCGCCGTTCACCACTTTGGGTATGTCGGTGAACAGCGGCCCGCAATACACAAAGCCTACCAACTTAACGATGCGGACCACCCGGTCGAGATCACCCCCGCAAGCCTCACGCAACTGCGAAAGAACATTGAGGCCCGCAATGCGCGCCGCAGCGGCAGCATCGTCAGTCGTGACGGCGGCCCCGACCGCTCCCGTCAAGGCGGGTTTGCCGTCCTTCATCGGCAACTGGCCTGCGATGAAGACAAACTTGCCGCTCACCACCCAGGGCACGTAATTGGCCAC
>JAYTIG010000377.1:0-4149 GCA_043731995.1 Hyphomicrobiales bacterium | reverse complement strand
CAGCTTTCACCACCAAGACGATGGCAAGCAACAGCATCATCAACCATACCGCAGGCCCGGCCCAGTCCTGAAACTTGCGGACGGTTTCCATGCCATTCTGGATGATCAAAAGCTGCAGCGCCCAGACGATGACAAAGCAGATCACTTCCAATGTCGAATGCCCCAACATGTGACTGTTGGTGTTGAAGTCGGCCATGCCTTGGTTGCGCGTCAACAGCGCCACGATGGCCCCCGAAGCCGCTGACGTTTGCGCGCCATACCAGAAGCAGGCGACGATGGCCCTGACCAGCGCCGGAACATTGGCACCGAAGGTGCCGAAGGAAGCGCGGGCGAGAACCGGATAGGGCACGCCCGTGCGCACGCCGGCCATGCCCACCATGTTCATCAGGAAGAAGATGATGACGGAGCCAATGCCGATGGCAATGACAAAGTTAAAAAAATTGCCGCAGAGCAGAAACAGGCTTGCGGCAAGATAATATCCCCAGAGGGAGTGAACGTCTGATGTCCAGACGTTGAAGATGGAAAACGCGCCCCAATTTCGCGTTGCAGACGGTGCCAGATCTTCGTTGTGAAGCGCTGGCGACGGATTGACCAGTTTCATTGTTGGACCCCATTTTAGTTGCCACTTGGTCGCCCTCTTTGTGGAGCTTGCCAATTGGCCGGATAGTTACAGCGCCGTCATGATTTGGCAAGGGGCTGGGAACTGCAGTTCACAGTTTCATCCGGCGCAAGGCCAGCGCGGGCCCGGGCTCATGAGTTTAGGGATGGATTCCATTCATCAGATGGGCAAAGGTGATACGGGGGTTTTTACATCGAGGGGCGAAACATGACACTCAAGGTAATTGGTGTTGGCTATGGCCGCACAGGAACGATGTCCACCTACACCGCACTGAAGGAACTGGGCTTTCCCTGCTACCACATGATTGAAGTCATTCAGAACAAGGCCAACGCCAGTCACTTGGATTTCTGGCGCAAGGTGGCCAATGACCCTCCGGGCCAACAACAGGACTGGGAAAAGATCTTGGCCAATTACACTGCTGCCGTGGATAATCCGACCTGCTGCGTATGGCGCGAATTGATGGCGGCTTACCCAGACGCAAAAGTGTTGCTCACCTTGCATCCGCGCGGGGCAGAGGCGTGGTATGACAGCACCATCGACACGATCTATTTTACCGAAAGTGTTTGGCAATTCAAAGTGCTGGAGTGGTTTACGCCTTTTGGGCGCAAGATGGGCGACATGTCCCACAAGTTGATCTGGCAGCGCAACCTCAAGGGCACCATGAATGACCGGGCCAAAGCCATTGCCGAATACAACGCCCATATCGCTAACGTGAAAGCGAGTGTCCCCAAAGATAAACTGTTGGTGTTCACTGTGACAGAGGGCTGGAATCCATTGTGCAAGTTTCTCGGCGTCAAAGTTCCCCCGACACCGTTCCCGAATGTGAATGACCGCGCCGAAGTCAAAAAGATCATCAATGACATCACCAAGGGAGCATATGTCATCTTGGGTGGAATTGCGGTTGTGGCGATTGCGCTGGGCTATGGTCTCTACCACTTCCTCGGATAGCAATGTTCGCAATTGGCAGACTGGGGATCCTGAAAAATTGAGGTGGAACCTGTCGAGCCAAAGCACTGGCGCGCGGAAGATGGAATGCGCATGTTGCGGGGCATAGTTGTGTGGTCCGCCTTCATGGCGATTGAAACCTTGCACGGGATACTGCGCGGAATTTTCCTGGTGCCGCGCGTGGGGCTTGATCTCTCGAACAAAATCGGCTGGCCCATTGCGGCCTGTATCGTCTTTAGTGTGACAGTACTCACATTCCGCTGGGTGGGGCTTGTCGGCACAAAAGCCCTTCTCACGCTTGGCGCATTGTGGGCGGTGCTGACTTTGATATTCGAGATCGGCATCGGCTTGCTGAGCGGGCTTGACGCTGCGCAGCTGGCCCATGAAGCCAATCCCCTTGGCGGTGGGCTGCTGGTCTACAGCCTTCTCGTGGCATTTCTTTCGCCCTACTATGCTTCCAAGCTGCGGGGATGATGAATTGACGAACACTGCTGTCAGCACTTGTCAGTAGGCACCCTTCCCTGCTGCCACCCGCGCGCCTATATCAGGGGCATGGGTCACTCACGACAAGATGGCGGATTCGCCGAAGCGCCAATGCCGCCGCTCGAAGGTTATGAACCACTGCCCGCCACGGCGCGGGCGGGGCTGGAAGGTTTGCGGCCCGAAGTTCAGGCGCTGCCGATGTTTGCGCCGCAAAAGCCCGTCAAGCCGCCGAAATCTGAGGGCGGCAAGCGGCTGGAAGTGGTTTCGCCTTATGAGCCCAAGGGCGACCAACCCACCGCCATCAGGGAATTGGTTGCAGGCGTGAATGCGCTGGAACGCAACCAGGTGCTGCTCGGCGTCACCGGCTCTGGCAAAACTTACACCATGGCCAAGATCATCGAGGCCACGCAGCGCCCGGCCCTGATCATGGCACCGAACAAGACTTTGGCTGCGCAGCTTTATGGCGAGTTCCAGAATTTCTTCCCCAATAATGCGGTGGAATATTTCGTCTCCTACTACGACTACTACACACCCGAAGCCTATGTGGCGCGCTCGGACACGTATATCGAGAAGGAAAGCTCGATCAACGAACAGATCGACCGCATGCGCCACTCGGCAACGCGCTCATTGCTGGAGCGCGATGATGTGATCGTGGTGGCCTCGGTTTCCTGCATCTATGGCATTGGCGATGTTGAAACCTATTCAGCCATGGCCTTTCAGATCAAGAAGGGCCAGCGCATTGAGCAGCGGCAACTGATCGGTGACATGGTGGCGCTGCATTACAAGCGCAATGACCAGAATTTCGTGCGCGGCACGTTCCGCGTGCGCGGTGATACGATCGAATTGTTCCCTTCACATCTTGATGACCGCGCCTGGCGCATTTCGCTGTTTGGCGATGAGATTGAAGGCATCGCCGAGTTTGATCCACTCACTGGCCAGAAACGCGCCGAGCTTGAGCAGGTGAAGGTCTATTCCAACTCGCACTACGTGACACCCAAGCCAACGCTGGAACAAGCGGTCACCCGCATCAAGCATGACCTGCAATTGCGCTTGGCAGAATTCAATTCTGCGGGCCGCATTCTGGAAGCCCAGCGCCTTGAACAGCGCACAATGTTTGACATCGAGATGATGATGGCCACCGGCTCTTGCGCGGGCATTGAAAATTATTCGCGCTATCTCACGGGCCGCAAGCCCGGCGAGCCGCCGCCCACACTGTTTGAATATCTGCCAGACAACGCCATCGTCTTCACCGATGAAAGCCATGTCACGGTTCCGCAGATCGGCGGCATGTTCAAGGGCGACTTCAACCGCAAGGCCACGCTGGCGGAATATGGCTTCCGCCTGCCCTCCTGCATCGATAACCGCCCGTTGCGCTTTGAAGAATGGGACGCGATGCGCCCACAGAGCATTTATGTTTCGGCCACGCCAGGCGGCTGGGAGATGGAGCAAACCGGTGGCGTGTTCTCCGAACAAGTGATCCGCCCCACGGGCCTGATTGATCCGCCTGTGGTCATCCGCCCGGTGAAAACCCAGGTGGATGATGTGGTGTCGGAATGCAAAGCGGTGGCCCTGCTCGGCCAGCGCGTGCTCATCACCACGCTCACCAAGCGCATGGCTGAAGATCTCACTGAATATATGCATGAGCAAGGCGTGCGCGTGCGCTACATGCACAGCGACATCGACACGCTGGAGCGTATCGAGATTTTGCGCGATTTGCGGCTCGGTGCATTTGATGTGCTGATCGGCATCAACCTGTTGCGCGAAGGTTTGGATATTCCCGAATGCGCCTTGGTGGCAATTTTGGATGCCGACAAGGAAGGCTTCCTGCGTTCGGAAACCTCGCTGGTGCAAACCATTGGCCGCGCGGCGCGCAATATCGACGGCCGTGTGATCATGTATGCCGACCGCATCACCGGCTCGATGGAGCGCGCCATTGCCGAAACCGATCGCCGCCGCGCCAAGCAGGTGGCTTACAACACCGCCAATGGCATCACGCCGCAATCGATCAGAACCAATATCCGCGACATCATGGGTTCGATGTATGAGCGCGACCATGTGCAGGTGGACATGGGCCTGGCCGAAGAAGCGCTGGTGGGCCACAA
>JAYTIG010000376.1:0-1483 GCA_043731995.1 Hyphomicrobiales bacterium | reverse complement strand
AATGGGGCGATGAGGGCAAGGGCAAGATTGTCGATTGGCTTTCCGAACGCGCCGATGTGGTGGTGCGTTTCCAGGGTGGGCACAATGCGGGCCACACGCTGGTGATCGACGGCAAGGTTTACAAACTCTCGCTTCTGCCTTCGGGCATCGTGCGGCCCGGCAAACTTTCCGTCATTGGCAATGGCGTGGTGATTGACCCATGGCATCTGGCCAAGGAAATTTCCGGCCTGCGAGATCAGGGCGTTGTGATCAACCGGGACAATTTGCGCATTGCCGAAAATGCGACTCTTATCATGCCCTTGCACCGTGAACTTGATCGTTTGCGTGAAGATGCTGCGGGCTCTGCCAAGATTGGCACCACGGGCCGCGGCATCGGGCCTGCCTATGAAGACAAGGTGGGCCGCCGGGCCATTCGTGCAGGCGATCTGGCCAATCCCCAAACCCTGCGCGGCAAGGTGGAACGGCTGCTCGTGCATCACAATGCACTGCTCACCGGTCTGGGCCAGCCCAGGCTTGAAGCCACAAAAGTTCTGGAAGAATTGATGGCTGTGCGCGAGTCGGTGCTGCCCTATCTCGATGCGGTGTGGAGCTTGCTTGACGACATGCGCAAGGCCCGCAAGCGCATCTTGTTTGAAGGCGCACAGGGCATTCTGCTTGATATCGACCACGGCACCTATCCTTACGTCACCTCCTCCAACACCATCGCGGGCCAGGCGGCCAATGGCTCTGGCATGGGGCCTTCTGCTGTTTCCTATGTGCTGGGCATTGCCAAGGCTTACACCACGCGCGTGGGTTCCGGCCCATTCCCGACAGAGCAGGCCAATGATATCGGTGAATGGATTGGCCAGCGCGGCAAGGAATTTGGCACCGTGACAGGCCGCAAGCGCCGCTGCGGCTGGTTTGATGCTGTGTTGGTGCGCCAGGCGATCAAGACCTCCGGCATTCAGGGCATTGCGCTTACCAAACTCGATGTGCTCGACGGGCTGGATGAGATCAAGGTTGGTGTTGGTTATGAACTTGATGGCAAGCGCATTGACATATTCCCATCCAATGAGGAAGCGCAGGCGCGGGTTCAGCCCATTTATGAGACATTTGAAGGCTGGAGAGGCACGTCAGCGGGGGCCCGTTCCTGGACCGAGCTTCCAGCCCAGGCCGTCAAATATGTGCGCTATCTCGAAGAGTTGATCGAATGCCCCGTGGCGCTGCTTTCAACTTCGCCAGAGCGCAACGATACGATCCTGATGCGCGATCCGTTTGAGGATTGAGTTTTGAGCTAACCGTTCGCTGTCTTGGCGAAGGGGAATTGAAAATTGGATTCGGTTTCCGGCTTGGGCATAGTCCTGCCCTTGCCGATTTCCTTGAGCACCGTCGCTGCCAGCGCTGCTTCATCCATTGGCCTGCCAAGGAAGAAGCCCTGCATGGAGTTGGCCCCCAGTTGGCGCAGAACATCGGCATGTTTCTGGATTTCGATACCTTCAACTGT
>JAYTIG010000375.1:0-1485 GCA_043731995.1 Hyphomicrobiales bacterium | reverse complement strand
GCAAGTGCGGCAAGGCCCGACATGCCGGGCGAGGTGTAGATCATCATCGCCAGGGCGCCGGCCAGCATCACCGCATTGCGCAGCGCGATGGAGGCCGTTGAGGAGAAAGCGGATTTGATCTGCGTTGTATCTGCCGTGAGGCGCGAGACAACGTCGCCGGTCTTCTGCGTTTCAAAGAAGGATGGTGTGAGGTTGAGCAAGTGGCTGAACAGCGCATCGCGCAAATCCGCCACCACGCGCTCACCTAGCCACATCACATAATAGAAGCGAACTGAAGAACCCAGGGCGAGCAGTGCCACAACCAGGAACATGAAGGCGAAATACTGGTTCACCAAAGCCGCATTCTGCGCGGTGAAGCCGTGGTCCACCACACGGCGCGCCGCAATGGGGATGACCAGCGTGGCCACCGAGGCAACCAGCAGGGCCACCAGCGCCATAACCACACGTGAGCGATAGGGCCGCAGATAGGGCAGAAGGCGCAAAAGAGGTTGCAGTTTTTGGCGTGCGGGCTTGGCATCGAGGGGATTTTCAACAGACATTCAATAACTTCCGGGGGGCTTGTTTCGCTGGATGAATTCCCCTATAGGCCACCTCCAACCGGGCCGGAAGTGATGCTTTCGGCCGCATGTATTTTTGAATGTGAGTGAATTCCATGAAAGCCGATGTGCATCCAGACTATCACCCGATCACCGTTGTCATGACCGATGGCTCGAAATTCGTGACGCGCTCGACCTATGGCAAGGCTGGCGACACGCTGGCTTTGGACATTGATCCGCGTTCGCACCCGGCATGGACCGGTGGCGCGCAAACGCTGGTGGACCGTGGGGGCCGCGTGTCGCGCTTCAATGAAAAATTCTCCTTCCTCAACAAGAAGAAGTAAATTCCGCGCGATTATTCGTGGCGCGAATTCCTTAGGGAAGGCGCGCAGGCGCAAATGCAAAACCCGGCCGATGAGGTCGGGTTTTTTGTTTCAAAATCTATTGATCGAATCCCAGCGGTTTCACCCCACCTTGAAGGCGCGTTCCAGCATTGAAATCTGCGCGCTCACCGGGCTTTCTTTCGGGGCCGGGGCTGCCACGGATGCATCGGTGGCAACGGGTTGGCGCTTTACCATGGTATCCAGCTTGCGGATGCGTTCGAGCAAATGCAGCGAACGCTCGACCAAGGCGGTCAAACCATCAGGCAACTGCTCGCCGCCCTTGAGGCTGTGGCCACGGCCAATCTCGGCAAGGTTAATGCGGTGCTTTTCGCGCGATACATCTTCACCCGTCAATTCGCCCGAAGCGATGGCGCGCTGCAGCAAAAGCCAGGAGGCCATTTGCATCAGGCGCGTGGTGAGGCGCATGCTCTCGGTGGCATAGGCAATGGCACCCGTGCGATCCAGCACGCGCGAGTCAAGCCTGCCGTCGCCATCAAGGTAGTTGGCGGTTTCTTCAACCAGGCCCATGCCTTCCTTGAACGTGCGTTCAAATTGCTCAGACCCGG
>JAYTIG010000374.1:0-1488 GCA_043731995.1 Hyphomicrobiales bacterium | reverse complement strand
TCGAATCATGGCCGCCACATCTGTAATTTGCAGGAATTGGCAGCCTCATTAGTGGCTATCCACGCGAAATCAATGCATTTTTGCAGAGGCGAAATGGCGGGATTGAGGCAGACGGGCGCCTGTTGGCCCAACGCGTGTGAAGGAATTTCCGTTATCTGAAATAAATTCTCTGCCTAGCAACATAATCCTTGACAGCGTACGGTCGAACCGTTATGTCCCGGCATACTCCACCATTGGGTCACAGTTTCAGCACCACCGCCAACAAGTCTTGCAAGCTCACGAAGACGACGTTGGGGCGGAGGGAAAATCTATGGCCGATGTGGAGGGCGGTGAGTGTCATCGGGTGTAGGTTCTTGCGCTAAACCTTACTCACCGCACCGCCAGCAGTGTCCTCGCTACCACCTCCGCGAACAGCTCAAACACATGCGCGTTGAACATGCGGCTGCAGCCGGATGAAGCGGTTTTTTCATCGCTCGCGTGCGGGAGAAAAAGGGATCCATGCGAAGCTTGGGGAAGATGAGGGAACAATGGTTGCCGCTTGACCCTGACCTATTCCATCACTTCGTGATGGGCCCCTTTCCTCTCTCGCTGGCGCGGGAGAGGACGATTACTCACCCCTTCTTCCTTTTCGCCAATTCCGCGCGGAAGGGGCTGGCGGGGTAGGTGCCCAGCACATGCATGTAGGAGGTGAAGAAGGCCAGTTCCTCCAGTGCCAGCTGTAGCGGGCGGTCCTTCGGGTGGCCTTCCACGTCGGAATAAAACTGCGTGGCGTTGAATTGGCCTTCGAGTTGATAGCTTTCGAGCTTGGTCATGTTCACGCCATTGGTGGCGAAACCGCCCATGGCCTTGTAAAGCGCTGCGGGCACATTGCGCACGCGGAAGACAAAGCTGGTCATCACCGGGCCATTGTTCGGCTTGGCGTCCATTCGCTTTTTGGAGAGGATCACAAAGCGCGTGGTGTTGTGTTCCTCATCCTCGATATTGCGCGCGGCGATTTTCAGGCCGTAGGTTTCAGCTGCCAATCTGGTGGCGATGGCGGCGCGGGTTTTGTCTCCCGACTCCGCAAGTTCGCGCGCGGCACCTGCCGTGTCTGCGGCCACCACGGGCTTCAACTTGTATTTCTTGATGGCCTTGCGGCACTGGCCCAGCGCATGCACATGGCTGTGCACCTCTTTCACATCTGCCAGCTTGGCCCCGGGCACCACCAGCAGATGAAACTCAATGCGCAGGAAATGCTCACCCACGATCCACAGGCCAGACTCTGGCATCAGGTGATGCACATCGGCCACGCGGCCTGCCGTGGTGTTTTCAATGGGGATCATGGCCAGTGCGGCCTTGCCGCTTTTCACCGCCTGGAAAGCCTCCTCAAAGGTGGCGCAGGGCAAGGGCTCATGATCGGGGTGGGTTTCAACACAGGCAATGTGGGAGTTGGCGCCGGGCTCTCCCTGATAGGCAATCTTCGGCTTTGGCATCATTCAGGCTTTCAAC
>JAYTIG010000373.1:0-4172 GCA_043731995.1 Hyphomicrobiales bacterium | reverse complement strand
CACCACGTCATAGCCATGGGCTTCCAGCAAGTCATTGAACAGTTTCATGTTCAACTCATTGTCTTCAACCACCAGCACGGTTTTCTTCATGTCAATAACCCCTGCCCGCGCATCAGACCCATGCGTCGTAAAGCCAGAATTTTCCATATGCTCTCCCCGTGGCCGAATTCAACCCGGCCAGCAGCCAACGTCTCATGCCGCAAACCCAGAGACTGGCCGCATGGACAAGATTGGCCCCCGGCTGTAACCAAAGCTTTAAGCACAACCTGTTGTGTCAGCTTCTGGTTAATTGAGACTGAATATGCGCCTGAAATCTGATAACCCGCCCGGCTCCGGCGAAGAAATACCTTTGCGGTTCATCCGCTTTCTGGCGGCCGATGAGGAACGACTGCTGGCCATGGTATCACTCACCGGCCTCAATGAACAGGATTTCACGACCCGCGCCAGCGATCCCCAGTTCCAGGCCTTTATATTGGATTATGGACTGGAAAATGAAAGTTTGCTGCTGGAGTTTGCAACCAACGAAGGCCTGAGACCCGAAACTATTGTGAGCGCCCGGCGCAAATTGCCAGGTGCTACATATTGAGTGCGGGCCAGCAAGCGCTAAACTGCCCCTGATGGGACAGGATGGCTTTTGCCGTGATTGCATGACGCCACTGGCAGCGGAGGATAAGCGCTGCCCGGCCTGCAAGAGCCCGCGCCTTTTACGGCACCCGGAACTCCACGCCCTTTCTACTGCCCATATCGACTGTGACGCCTTCTATGCCGCAGTTGAAAAACGCGACAACCCGGAACTGGCCGACAAGCCGGTGATCGTGGGTGGGCGTGAGCGCGGTGTGGTTTCCACCGCCTGCTATATTGCCCGCATCCACGGCGTGAAATCCGCCATGCCGATGTTCAAGGCCTTGAAGCTGTGCCCTGACGCTGTAGTCATCCGGCCAGACATGGCCAAATATGCCAAGGCCGGAAAACAGGTTCGTGAGTTGATGCTGCAGCTCACACCCCTGGTACAGCCTGTTTCAATTGATGAGGCCTTTCTCGATCTTACAGGCACTGAGCGCCTGCATGGTGGCTCACCTGCCCTGTCGCTGGCGCGACTGGCGCGGCGCATCGAATCCGAAGTAGGTGTCAGTGTCTCGGTGGGGCTTTCGCACAACAAGTTTCTCGCCAAAATGGCTTCTGACATGCAAAAACCACGCGGCTTTTCGGTGATCGGAAAGGCTGAGACGCTGGCCCTTTTGGCGGCCAAACCCGTGGGCACCATCTGGGGCGTGGGCAAGGCCACACAGGATCATTTGGCGCGGCGCGGCATCACCATGATTGGCCAGTTGCAGCAGATGGAGCGCAATGATCTGATCCGTCAATTCGGGCAGATGGGCATGCGGCTTTATCACCTGAGCCGGGGCGAAGACTTGCGCCATGTCGAAACTGACGACGAGGCGCGCAGCATCAGCGCCGAGACAACCTTCTTCACCGATATTGCAGACCATGATCTTTTGGAGGCCAGGCTTTGGGCCTTGAGCCAACGCGTCTCACGCCGCGCCAAATCATCGGGCATGACAGGCCGCACGGTGACACTTAAACTGAAGACGCCAGATTTCCAAAACCGCACCCGCTCTGCCACGCTGGAAGACCCCACACAGCTGGCTCATGTAATCTTTGAAGTTGGCAAAAGGCTGTTGCAGCGTGAAACTGGCAAATTGGCTTTCCGCCTCATCGGCATTGGCATTTCACATTTGGCAGAGGCACAAGGTACCGAGCTTGAAGAATTGGATGTGAAACGGCTCTCACTTTCCAAAGCTGAAGCCGCAATGGACAAAATCCGCGCCAAGTTTGGAACTGATGCCGTAGACAAGGGCATCAGCCTGAAACGCGGCGAAAAATAAACTCAGGCCGAGAGACGAAACACGCTGTCGCCATGTTGGCCAGCGTCCACCAGATGGCGCATGCGCGCGTCAAAGTTCTGGGCAAATGGCAGGAAGCGCCGCGCCAGTGCGCCGCGCAAGACTGGCCATTCATCATCATTGCTACGCGTACAGAGCGAGAAGATGATCTTGTCATCTCCCGGTGCGGGCAATGGCATCGACAGGCCATATTTGGTAATGCCATAGCGCGCAACAATGGGATTCACCGCTTGCGCCAGCGAGTCATGATCCCACCATTCCGCCCAATCGACATATTTGTCATTCATCACGCTGTTGATCACCGGATCATCCAGCGGCGTGAATTTGCTCATGTAGAGAGACATGTAAGCGGGGTCATAGGTAGCCACCCAGATCACCTGATCAGGCGTGCCTTCCTCATATTGCAAATACCAATAGGACAAATGCGCAACGCCTTCTTGCTTGGCGTAGGCGATCAGAAAACTCGTCGCCTCCTGTACGCTATTGAACGGCGTTTGTTTGCCGCTATTGTTCAAGTTGAACATCGTGTCCTCGTGTAACCCAGCATTCAGCATAATCCCGCATAAATGAAACAAGTCTTAATTTTTTCTTTGTTTTAGTTTTCAACTCATTGCAACCATTAGGAAATTTCGATTGATTGTCTCAATTTATGGGAAATTTTTAGGTATCGGATGTCATTGAGTGTCGCCCACAGCATTGCCGGCCTGCAAAAGCAGGTTGGCGCCTGGAAAGCCAAAGGCCTGACCTGTGCGGTGGTTCCCACCATGGGCGCGCTGCATGAGGGCCATTTGCGGCTGGTTGAACAAGGGCTTGAAGTGGCTGACCGTGTTCTCGCCACCATTTTTATCAACCCCAAGCAGTTTGCCGCGCATGAAGATTTGGGCCGTTATCCACGCGATGAAGAGGCCGATCTTGCAAAGCTGGCGGCGGCGGGCTCGCATCTTGTGTTCATGCCGACACCGGAGATCATGTATCCGCCCGGCTTCACCAGCATGATTCATCTTGAGGGCCCGGCCAAGGCGGGTCTTGAAGACAAGTTTCGCCCACAGTTCTTTGATGGTGTCGCGACGGTTGTGGCCAAGCTCTTCATCAGCTCAGGCGCAGATTACGCCATGTTTGGCGAGAAGGACTATCAGCAGCTCAAGGTAGTAACTCGCATGGCGGCGGACTTGAACATCCCCATCAAGGTCATTGGCGTTGCCACCGAGCGCGAGGGCGATGGCCTGGCCATGTCATCGCGCAACCGCTATCTCACCAAGGCAGAGCGCAACCAGGCCACTGCAATTTACAAGAATCTGATGCAAGCCGCCGAGAAAATCCGGCAAGGCGTTAAGCCGCAAAGTGCCACCCGCGCCGCCGCCCGCTCCCTCACCACGTTAGGTTTCAAGGTGGACTATGTGACGGCCCGGAATGCCGAGAGCTTGGACGTACCGCAAGATGATAGCGAGCCTTTGCGACTTATCGCCGCCGCTTGGCTGGGCAAGACCCGGCTGATCGACAACATTCCCGTATAAATGATTGAGCTCACAAGTGGCCTCACTTGTGAGCGAAAGATGCGACAGGGCACATATCCAGAGCCCGCGGGCGAGCGGATGCGCGCATCCGCCGCTCTAGAGCAAGCCCAGCGCGGCCAATTCACGCCGCATTTTTTCAGAAAGCCCTGCGCCTGCTTGTGCTTTGCCGAGATCAGGTGGCACATCTGCCCCTTCAAGATAACGCCAACCCTGAAAGGCGCGGCGCGGCACCGGGCGCACCGGGATGATCTTGGGCTTGAAATTGATCCGGCAGCGCTCAATGCCGTCGGTTCCCACAACCTTTTCAAAATTCGCGATGGGCTGGCGGCACAAGATCATGCCGCGGATCACCCAATAGAGTGACCCGCCTGGCAATATCTCGGACTTGCGCCTGGGAAAGCTGCGGGTAACGTGATCCAGCGTATCGCGCCCGGCGCTGGCGTCTTTCACCCAGGCCTCAAGCTCCGAAAGCTCAGACACGCCCACACAGAGTTTCACCAAATGCAAAGTCATGCCATAGTGGATTAACGGATGGCACTGGCGAGGTGAAGCCCCCGCGACATGTAATCCGCAACAGTTTGGAGGAGCATCATGTCTAGCGTTGCCAAAGTCATTGAAATCACGGCGTCCTCAGCCAAGGGCATTGAAGATGCCGTTGAAAACGGAATTTCCAAGGCCGACACCTCGCTCGACAACATTGAGAGCGTGTGGCTGCAGGACATCAAGGGCATCGTGAAGAATGGCAAGGTTGCCG
>JAYTIG010000372.1:0-4173 GCA_043731995.1 Hyphomicrobiales bacterium | reverse complement strand
GTGCCTGATCAATCGGCCCAGACAAGGCTTTGGCCATGAGCACCACGATGAGCAATGAAAGTGGCAAGAAGATCGTGCTGATCATCACCGTTCGGTTTGCGGGCGAAATGTAGTCATCGGGCACATCCTCAGCCGCGATGAAATAGTCGCTGTGGCGCACGGTTTGAACGAAGACAAAGATGCAATAGAGTACAAGGCTGATCAGCCCCACAAAAGCCAATTGAGATGACGAGTAAAGCGGGCCCGGCGTGGAGGTTGTGAAATTTGGCAGGATCAGCGCCAACGCGGACAAAGTGCCAAGCACACTCAAGGCCGAAGCAGCACCATCAAGGCTGAACTTCTGCTCATGGTGGCGGGCGGCGCCAAGCAACAGGCCCAAACCGACAATGCCATTCAGCACAATCATGACCGTGGCGAAGACGGCATCACGGCCAATGAATTCCACGCCGGGTTTGCCCGAAGCCATTTGGGAAATGATGAGGGCAGCTTCAATTATCGTGACAGATAGTGCCAGAATGATGGAGCCGAAAGGCTCTCCCACTTTGAGGGCAAGGATTTCGGCGTGATGAACCGCGCCAAAAACCGCAAAGCCCAGCAGGGCGGCTTCGAGCGCGATGATCAGCGCCGACTGGCCGAAGTCAAAGCCCGCGAACTTGGCTCCGAGGAAGCCCAAGGCCACCACGGCAGAAATGATGAAGGCCCAGGGCGTTTTGTCGAATGTTGCGGAATTTGCTGCCATTGCACCAGCTTAAGCGAGCAATTGGAGGATTGCCAGACGCTGCATTTGATTTCAGGCATTCAAGCCATTGTGATTTACCGCCTGTGACTATGCATGGTAGAGCCGTGCAATGCCCATCTTGGAACGCGACCCCTGGCGCTTGCAATATTTTGAAAATGTTGCTTGCCCGGCGCATGTTCTCATTCCCACCGATGATCCTGATTGTTGGCAGCTGTATCCGCAACACCGCTGGGTTTATGACAAGCTGCAGATTGCGCAGTCGCAGAGGATTGCCTGTGGGCCTCATGGCATTTTGCCTGAAAACTATCCGATATTCTCAAAGCCAAATTTCAACCTCAAGGGAATGGGCGTTGGCAGCAGGGTTGTTGCCAGTCCGGGGGAGATGGCTCAGGCTTATCAGCCGGGCCATATGTGGATGGAGTTGTTTGAAGGGGAACATGTTTCCACTGATTGCGCTGTAGTGAATGGGAGACTGGCTTGGTTGAAACATGCGGTTGGTCTTGCCGGCCCCGGTGGCACCTTTCATCACTGGACCATTCAAAAGGCCCAAAATGCGAGCCTTGAAACTTATCTGTCAATTTGGATTTCGAAGAACATGGCTGACTATTCAGGCATGATGAATTTTGAAACCATTGGCGGGCGGATCATTGAAGTTCATTTGCGCTTTGCCGACCAATGGTGCGATCTCTATGGAGAGGGCTGGACGCAGGCGCTCGTGCAACTTTATCAACATGGTGTCTGGTCTTTCCGTGATGGCAATAGTCATGATGGGTTTTCGATTCCGCTGTTTGCCAAACATGGAGGTGCATTCAACCACCCTTCGCCGTCAGTGCAGAAGCACATCCGCTCCATGCCAATGGTCAAGAGTTTGCAAATCACTTTCCACGCTGAGAAGAGCCCAGGCAGCCATCCCATGCCGCCAGGTGGATTCAGGCTGGCAGTGATCAATGCGACCGATCTTGCCGCAGGTTTGGCGGCACGGGCCGAACTGGCCCGTGCCTTTCCTGGTGTTGCTTTGCAATTGTAAGCAATCAGACGGTTCGCTAATACCACTCGAAATCGCGCAACGTCGGCTCGGCAAAGAAGCGATCGGCTTCGACCTCCTTCAACGTGCAGAAGGTATCGACAAAGGCCTTGCCGAAATATTCCTTCAGGATGGAAGCACGCCAGAAGGCGTCGATGGCTTCAAACCAGTTGCCGGGAATGTGTTTGGCGCGGCGATCATAGCCATTGCCTTCGATTGGCGCGCCGGGGTCAATCTTTTCGGTAATGCCATAATGCATGCCAGCGAGGATGGCACCCATGACAAGGTATGGATTGGCATCGGCACCTGATGGCCGGTGTTCGATATGGCAGGAGTTGGCGTTGCCTGCCGGCACGCGCAAAGCCACCGTGCGGTTGTTAACGCCCCAGGTTGCAGCCACCGGCGCATAAGAGTGGCGGCGGAAGCGGCGATAGGAGTTCGCATTGGGGGCGAAGATCAACATGCTTTCGGCCATGGTGGCCTTGAGGCCGCCGATGGCATTGAGCAGCAGTGGGTGCTTTTCCGGCTCATCGGTTGCGAACAGGTTGCGGCCATGTTCATCGCCCAGACTGACATGGATGTGCATGCCGGAGCCTGTCCATTCGGCATAGGGCTTGGCCATGAAGGTGGCGCAAAGGCCATGCTTTTCCGCCGTGGCCTTGATGAGGCGCTTCAACATGATGGCTTCATCGCAGGCATCGAGAATATCAGTGCGGTGGCGCAGAACGATTTCCATCTGGCCCGGCGCATATTCGGCAATCAGTGTTTTCGCCGGCAGATCCTGCACTTCGCAATATCTGTAGAGATCTGCAAAGAAAGGCGCAAAATCATCGGTGTCTTGCAGGTGATAGGCCTGATAATGCTTGGGCCGCCATTCATTGGTGAGGGCGCGTGGCGGAATGGGCTTGCCTTCATAGGCGCTCTTTCTGTCCATCAGGAAGAACTCAAGCTCCACTGCACCCACCGGATTCATATTCAGTTCTTCCTTGAAACGGCGCACCACGCTTTCCAGTGCATTGCGCGGATCGGCATAATGCGGCTTGCCGTCAAGATCGCAAAGGCGCGCGGTATATTGTGCCGTGGGTTCGTCCAGCCAGGGAATGCGCACGAACGTGCCGGGGATGGGCCACATGAGAAGATCACGGTCGCCTTCGTCAAACACGAGTCCGGTTTCGGGCACATCTTGACCCGTCACATCCAGCACAAGGGCCGAGATGGGCAGGAAGCGGCCATCATTCCATGCCGGCACCACTTCATCACGGCGCAAAACCTTGCCGCGGATCACGCCGCACATATCCGTCCAGATCACCTGGAAGCTCTGCACATCCGGGTTGGCGCGCAGAAAGGTTTCGGCTTCGGCGCCAAGGCGCGGGGTTACCATTGCCATATTTATTCTCCTGTCAGCCCAGAAGTTCTGCGATGCAGGCTTCGAGCGTTTCTAACAGCTGGTTCACATGGGCCTCAGTTGTTGAGGGGCAAACCAGCATCATATTGTGGAAGGGCGTGATCACCACGCCCCGATTCAAAAGATAGCGATGCACAGCTTCATCAATTGGTTTGTGGATCGCTTGCGAAGCCTGAAATCCAGTTTTCGGAGGCTTTGGCACGCACATGAATTCCACGCGTGCGCCCACGCGTGTCACGTGCCACGGCAATGAATGTTTGATAATCACGTCGGCAACGCCGCGTTCAAGCCTCTGGGCCAAAGTTATGGAGGCTTCAAAAACCTTGTCGGTCATGAATTCTTCAAGAACCGTTTTGATCAAGGCCATCTGGATGCGGCTGCCCGAAAGCGTGGTGCCGATGCCGGAGCGGCCATCGCCACGCTGTTTCAGATAGGCTTGAATGCGATCTGCTACTTCAGCGGAGAAGCCGTAGAGCGCTGCGGGAATACCGCCCGCAATGGGCTTGCCAAAGACCAAAGCATCTGGCGCAATGTTCACGCTTCGCGCATAACCGCCGGGGCTTGAAGTAAGCGTGTGGGTTTCATCAAATATGAGCAGCGTGCCTATGGCTTTCGTCAGTGTACGGAGCTTCTCGAGAAAGCCTTCATCAGGCAACACCATGCCAACATTGGTCATCACCGGCTCAGCCAGCACGCAGGCCACATCGCCTTCGCGCAAGGCAACTTCAAGGGCCGGCACATCGTTGAATTCGACAACCTCGGTGAATGCGGTGAGGTCTCGCGGCTCACCCACCAAACCATCCACCATCTTCACCTTGCCACCATCAGCAGTAACGAAGGTGTCATCCACACAGCCATGATAGCAATGGTTGAAGACGAGAATTTTGTTGCGGCCCGTAATGGCGCGGGCCCAACGGATGACGGCGCGGTTGGCGTCTGAGGCGGTGGTAGTCACTTGCCAGAAGGGCAGGCCGAAGCGTTGCTCTAGAAGTTTACCCACTTCTA
>JAYTIG010000371.1:0-4184 GCA_043731995.1 Hyphomicrobiales bacterium | reverse complement strand
CGAAGGGCCGATGATCTCGCCATCATAGCCCGCCAATTTCGAAATGCCGTAAACGTATTTTAGCCAGTTCACTTCTTCATCGGTAGTGGCGAGACGCAATCCGCCACAGCCATGCCAACTCACGGCTTGGCCGGTGAGCTTTTCCAACTGCGGATAAAGCTGCGTGCCATAGAGATGCACCTTCGTCATGTTCAGCGAGCCGTTGAAATGCGGACATTGGCCTGCGGCATGCCAGGTGGAGCCGGAAGTGAGTTCGCCCTTTTCGATGAGAGCGATATCACTCCAGCCTTCCAGCGCCAGATGATAGAGCAGGCCCACGCCCATCACCCCGCCACCGATGACGACAACCCGCGCATGTGATTTCATGATTCACTCCGTTGGGCTGACACTCGGACATGTGGGTTGGTCATACAAGAACCAGATTTGAACGAGTGGTGAATCCGGCTCAACCCGCAGTCAGGAAACAGTATCCTGCGCGTCCACTTCACAGACCATTTCAAGCACCTTGCCAGACGATGTTTGTGGAAGTTTGGTTACTGGCGTGAAACTTACTGCAGTGCGTTGCGTCATCTGACTGCGGATGATTTGGGCGATGTGATCGAAAGCAGGCAGTTCGGCCACTGCAATCTTGGTGAAACGAATTTCGATCTTCTCCAAACCGGTTTGCGCCACTTGCCATTCGCGCGCACCAATCGTCTCGCGCAGGAGATCAGGCAGGCGCAGGGAAAACCTATTGCCATCAGGCCTGCGAAACAGGTGTATGGTGCGGCCATTCAATTGGGTAATCACGGGAAGGGTTCTGCCGCAGGAACAGGCCTCACCCAGGGTGACAATGTCGCCAAGATCATAGCGAATGAGGGGTTGGACGGTATTGTAGAAGGGCGTGACAATCACGCGCCCCGGAACGCCGGGCGGGCAGGGCCTGTTCTGTTCATCGAGCACCTCGAAGATCATTGTTTCAGAACAGATGTGCAGGTTTGTGGTGTTGGGACATTGGTGGGCAATGTCATAAACTTCCTTGGAGGCATATCGGTCCACGACTTTCGCGTCAAACACGCGGCGACATGCTTCTCTTGTCGCATCGGTCAACTGAGCGCTGAAACTGAAGACGGCGTCAAGCTTGATCTTCTCGCCGCGCTTCTCTGTTTCCAACGCCAGTTCCAACATGGCATTTGGTCTGCCGGTTACATAATTGGGTCGATGGCGGATCATGAAGTCTACGGCCTGCTCAACGGTGTCCAAGCGGCTCAGCTTGCAATAGTGGCCTTCGTGGCTGCGTGCATCCCAATGAGGGCCCCAACCCCGGCGCGTTGTGCCATCTGGCCAACGATCAACTGCCTGATCACCGCCAAACCAGCTGAACAGCGTCTTGCCATAATCAATGCCATGCCAGCTTAGGGCCCGAAATTGAGCGGCGTCCGAAACTTGGCCGATGAGCGCGTTGTGGCTTGTTGTCAAAGCTTGGCCGGTGGTGCCGCTGCCTAAGTGATCTGCCGTTTGCCCATGGCCATCGGGGAGTTTGTTTGCGAGCATTTCGCTGCGATGTTTCAGCAAATCGTCGCGGGCGAGAATTGGCACATCTTGCCAGTTGCCAAAGTCAAATTTATCGTTGCTGTCGAACAGGCAGTTGAGGCGCTTCGTGTAGAAAGGCACTTCGCGCCTGGCAAAACGAACCAGTTGCTCCACTTGATGGGTTTGTTGCTGAAGAAGCTGATTCCCGGGAAAGTATTGGCTTTCCATCAAGAAAGTGAAGATTTGCTGTTGGAAATCTTGCGGCATGCGTGAAATCTAGCCCGGAATCGCTAAAAGCAGTTGCACAAAGGACACACAGAGACGGCGATCATTCCCAAGGTCGAAATCGCAACCTTTGATTGCTTCACGGGGCTCTTGTAACTCTTTAATAATTTGTAAAGAAATGCAAAGGGCCGGCATCATGGTATCTGTACGGGCGTTGGCTGCGGCGAGCAGTGTTTTGGCATTGGGACTTTCGGTTGGTTCAGTTCAAGCTGCCGATGTTGCAGCGGGCCCCAAACCTGCCGTTGCTGAAGTGAATGGCAAGATCGAGTTTCAGGGCGGGCCCTACACGATTGATGATTTCGGCGGTGGCGGTGAGTGGCAGGGTGGCGCATCGCTCTCTGTTCCGCTTGGTGATGTGTTGGGCGTTCAGGCTGACGTTGCCGTATCCAACACCGTGAACGGAAACACGTTGGAAGGCGGAATGCTGCACTTCTTCACGCGCGACCCGGATGCCTATTTGTTTGGTGTCACCGGCGGCTCATTTTGGACAAACAATGCCAATGCCCAGCTGATCGGCCCGGAAGTTGAGCTTTATGCCGGCCAGTTTTCGTTCCAAGCCTATGCAGGCTTCATGAATGCCAATATTGCTGGCGCAAATTCAGGCAAGCTGTTCGGCATCGGCGATATCTCTTATTATGCCACCGACGATTTGATGTTTAAGCTTGGCGTGAAAGACGTGATGGATTTCAAGACGGCACATCTCGGGCTTGAATATATGATTTCCGATTCCATGCCTGTGTCCTTTACATTGGATGGTAAGATTGGCGACAGCAACTACCGCGCAGTTGATGTGGGCCTGAAATTCTACTTCGGTGGGCCGGACAAGAGCTTGATCCGCCGCCACCGCGAAGACGATCCGCCAAACCGCATCTTTGATGTGTTCAATGGCGCAGGCAATGCTTTTGCGCCGAGTGGCCCCCAAATTGGTAAGTGTCCGCAAGGTGAGACCGATATTGATCCGGGTCCTGGGATAAATTGCCAGTATGCGGGATAGAATTTCGAATTGAATAATAAGGCCGCCCCGGTCGGGCGGCTTTTTTATTTGGTGACCTGATATAGCATCAGCGCCGCTGCCGCTGCCACGTTGAGGCTTTCCACACCCGCCTTCATGGGGATTCTGACCTTCTTGCTACACGCGCTTGAAAGAGAGTCGGATATGCCCTTCGCCTCGGAGCCCAGAACGATGAGATGCGGGCCTTTTTGCGGTGTGCGGAAATCCTCTTTGGCATCCATGCGGGTGGCCAGCGATGTGCCGGGCCAGGCTTTGACAAAATCGATGAATTGCGGAACTGGCATTTTCACCAAGGGCAGGGCGAAGATTGATCCTGTAGAAGCGCGCACGCAATCCGGCGCGTAGGGGTCACAGCAGTCGCCCACCAATATGATGCCCGCGGCCGAAGCTGCATCAGCGGTGCGGATGATGGTGCCCAGATTGCCGGGATCGCGGATCTCTTCCAGCGCCAGCCATGTGCCTTGCTTGGTGGGATGGGCCTGCCAGCGCTGCTTGAAAGCTGCCAGAACCTCGTGCGGATTGTTCTGGGCGGAAAGTTCCGCCATCAATTTTTCAGTGACGATGAAGGGCTTCACATCCTCGAAGATATGCGGGTGTTTGGTGGCGATGAGGTAATCCGGCACGTGGCCTTCGGCCTCTGCCCGGTCGAGCATTTGCAGGCCTTCGGCCATGAACAGGCCAAGCTCGCGCCGCGCCTTCTTGTCTTCAAGGGAACGGATCAGTTTGATAATTGGGTTTTGTGGTGAGGAAATGGGAAGCATGAAGCACGTTCGAACAAGGCTGATTGACAATAAACCATCTCATCGTCATGCCAGCGCAGGCTGGCATCCAGCTTGTGAGCTTAAAGCTTTGGCTCCCATAGCTGGACCCCAGCCTTCGCTGGGGTGACGATAGTTGGCAGAACTTTGGGCCTGTAACACATAATTTGAGAACGCACATCATATGAAAAAACTGCCGCGCGGTGTTTGGATGTTGGGCCTGGTCAGCCTGTTCATGGATATGTCATCCGAAATGGCCCATGCCATCCTGCCGCTTTATCTGGTGGGCACATTGGGAGCCTCGGTGGCGCTGGTCGGCTTCATCGACGGGTTGGCCGAGGCGGTGGCGCAAGTGACCAAGCTGTTCTCCGGCGTGGCGAGTGATTGGGTTCACAATCGCAAATGGCTGGCGGTTTTGGGCTATGGGCTTTCAGCGCTGACCAAGCCGCTATTTCCCCTGGCCACAACGCCCATCGGCATTCTGGTGGCGCGCATGGCTGACCGGGTGGGCAAGGGCATTCGCGGTTCGCCCCGTGATGCCATGGTGGCGGATTTCACACCGCCCGAATTGCGCGGTGCGGCCTTTGGCCTGCGGCAAGGGCTGGACACTGTTGGCG
>JAYTIG010000370.1:0-4189 GCA_043731995.1 Hyphomicrobiales bacterium | reverse complement strand
TGCTCTTGATGATTGCCGTGATGGCCTTGCCCAATCTGCGCGCCGCGTGGAATTACAACCCCAATGCACCGGAAAACATCGCCTACCGCGACGTGTCTTTCGCGGTGCGCGTTGAATATGGCGTGCTCTATCTGGGCCTTGCCGCCGTTTTGGCCATGATGGCCTATTCAGTTCACGCAAGCCTCAGCCTCGCGCGATAGTCACTTCGGTTTTTGAATTCCGAGGAGATTCTCAGTTGCGAAGGCCTCGTCAAGCTGCGCATCCGACATCAAGCCTTTGGCCAGAACCACAGCCCGCACGGAGTGCCCTGACTTCAAGGCTTCTTTGGCTACTTCGCTGGCCTTGGCATAACCCACAAAGGGATTGATCGCCGTCACAGCCACCAGTGAATGTTCCAACAAGGCCTTGCAGCGCTCGGCATCTGCTTCAATCCCATCCACGCATTTTTCACGCAGCACTTTCATGCCGCGCGTCAACATGCGCATGGATTGCAGAATGTTGAATACGATGACAGGTTCCATCGCGTTGAGCTGAAGTTGCCCGGCTTCTGCGCCCAACGTCACCGTCAAGTCATTGCCAATCACTTGATATGCGATTTGATTGACCACCTCTGGCATCACCGGATTGACCTTGCCCGGCATGATCGAAGACCCTGCCTGAACCGCAGGCAGCTTGATCTCGCCAAACCCGGCGCGCGGCCCGCTGTTGAGCAAACGCAAATCATTGCAGATCTTGGAAAGTTTCACGGCAATGCGTTTCAGAACGCCGGAGAACGTCACAAAGGCGCCCATGTCAGAAGTGGCCTCGATCAAATTGCCCGCCGCTACAACCCGCTCGCCTGAAACGGCAGCGAGATGGCGGATCACCGCCTCGCCATAGCCAGCAGGCGTGTTGATGCCAGTGCCGATTGCCGTGCCGCCAAGGTTGATTTCGCGCAGCAGATCGCCCACTTCCGTCAAGCGGTCAATATCTTCGCCAATGGTCACGCCGAAGGCGCGAAATTCATCGCCAAGCCGCATGGGCACAGCATCCATCAATTGCGTGCGGCCAACCTTGATGATGTCGTGAAATTCTGTCGCCTTGGTGAGAAAAGCGGCCTTCAGCGCCCGCAACTCTTCCACCAATGCCGGGCACATGCGCACCATGGTGAGGCGCATGGCGGATGGATATGCATCATTCGTGGATTGCGACAGGTTCACATGGTCATTGGGGTGGATCAATTGATAATGGCCGGGCAAACGCTGCAATTCGCGCAGCGCCAGATTGGCCACCACTTCATTGGCATTCATATTGGAAGACGTGCCCGCCCCGCCCTGCACCATGTCAACAATGAAGGCACTGTTGGCTTCACCCGCAATCACCCTGTCACAACCGCGTACAATCGCCTGGCCCAGGCGCGGCTCCAAAACGCCAAGCTCCATGTTCGCCAGTGCCGCTGCTTTCTTCACCATGCCGAGGGATTGGATCGCCTCCGGATAATCACGCAGCAATGTGCCGGTGATCGGAAAATTCGCCGCCGCCCGCGCCGTGTGCACGCCGTAAAGCGCCTCGCCCGGCAGTTCCCATTCGCCCAGTGAATCCGCCTCGCGCCGTGTATTTGCCATGCCGTCCCCCTATTCCGCTGCCTGAAGATAATCTTCCGTCGGCGGGCAGGCGCAGACGAGATTGCGGTCACCATAAACGTTGTCGACGCGTTTGACTGGCGGCCAATATTTGAAGCCGTGATCCCCTGATGGGAAGAAGGCCTGTGTTTTGCTGTAAGGATGCTTCCAGTCAACCAGCAAATCCTTGTGGGTATGCGGTGCGTTTTTCAGCGGATTATCCAGCTTGTCGGCCCGGCCTTCCATCACATCGGCAATTTCATGGCGAATTGCTATCATCGCATCGCAGAACCGATCAAGCTCACGCTTGGCTTCGCTTTCGGTGGGCTCCACCATCAGTGTGTCAACAACTGGGAATGACATGGTTGGCGCATGGAAGCCATAATCCGCCAGGCGCTTGGCCACATCTTCAACCGTGATGCCGGATTTCTCCTTCACCCAGCGCAGATCCAGAATGCATTCATGCGCCACCGTGCCTTGTGGGCCAGTATACAAAATTGGGAAATGGTCTTTGATGCGCGTCGCCATGTAGTTCGCGTTGAGAATGGCAAGCTTGGTGGCTTCCGTCAGCCCCGGCCCACCCATCATGGCAATATACATCCACGAGATCGGCAGGATGGAGGCCGAGCCATAGGGCGCTGCTGAAACAGCGCCGCGTCTGCCCGACGGCTGCTTCACCACATCATGTCCCGGCAGATGCGGTGCCAGATGCGCACGCACACCAATTGGCCCCATGCCGGGCCCGCCGCCGCCATGCGGGATGCAGAACGTCTTGTGCAGGTTCATGTGGCACACGTCTGCGCCCAGTTCTGCGGGCCGCATCAAGCCCACTTGTGCGTTGAGATTGGCGCCATCGAGATAGACCTGCCCGCCATTGGCATGAATGATGCGGCAAATGTCGATGATCGATTCCTCATACACACCATGGGTCGAGGGATAGGTGATCATCAGCGCCGCAAGATCGGCAGCATGTTGCTGCGCCTTGGCCTCAAGGTCTGCCACATCCACATTGCCCAGCGCGTCGCAAGCCACCACCACAATCTTCATGCCGCACATGGCGGCCGAAGCCGGGTTGGTGCCATGGGCCGAGATGGGGATGAGGCAAACATCGCGCTTCTTGCCACCATTGGCGTCATGATAGCGGCGAATGGCCATGAGGCCCGCATATTCCCCCTGGCTGCCCGCGTTGGGCTGCAAGGACACGGCATCAAAGCCGGTGATTTCGCACAGCATCTTCTGCAGGCTGGCAAACATCTCGGCATAGCCCGTGGTCTGAGCCGCTGGCGCAAAGGGATGCAGCGCGCCAAACTCCGGCCATGTGACAGGAACCATTTCTGCAGCAGCGTTGAGCTTCATGGTGCAAGAGCCCAGCGGAATCATCGCCTGATCCAGCGCCAAATCCTTGCCCTGCAACAGGCGCATGTAGCGCATCATCTCAGTTTCTGTGCGGTAGCGATGGAACACAGGATGGGCCAGAAATGCCGAATGGCGCTTCAAGTTCAGCGGAATGCCACCTGCATGGCCCACAGGCCTTGCACCAAAAATGCCAAGCAGCTTGTGCATCGTCTCATGGCTGGTCGTTTCATCCAGCGCGATGCCCACTTGATCGTTGTCAACGGCACGCAAATTGATGCCCGCTTTGGCCGCAGCACTTAAAACAGACTTGGCCCCGCCCTTTACCTTAACCGTTAAAGTGTCAAAAAATGCTTCAGAAACAAGAGTATGGCCTGCTGCTTTCAGAGCGCCAGCAAGACCTTGCGTCTTGGCATGAATGCCTTCAGCCACTGCCTTAAGGCCTTCGGGCCCATGCCAGCAGGCATAGAAGCCCGCCATCACTGCGAGAAGAACCTGCGCCGTGCAAATGTTGCTGGTGGCCTTGTCGCGGCGGATGTGCTGTTCACGCGTTTGCAATGCCATGCGCAATGCGGGGTTGCCGGAGGCATCAACCGAAACGCCAATCAACCGTCCCGGCATCACGCGCTTCAACTCATCCTTCACCGCGAAGAAAGCAGCATGCGGCCCGCCGTAACCCATGGGCACGCCAAAGCGCTGCGAATTGCCCAAGGCAATATCAGCCCCAAGCTCACCCGGTGACTTCAGCAAAGTCAGCGCCAGTAAATCCGTCGCCATGACGGCGAGTGCGCCTGCCTCGTGCAGCTTGGAAATCAAATGCGCGTAATCACGCACCGCGCCCGATGAGCCGGGATAAGACAAAAGCGCACCGAATACTTTTGATGGCTCCAGCGCGGCAACGTCAGCAATTTTTAACTCAATGCCAAAGCCCTTGGCACGTGTCTGCAACACGCCAATGGTTTGCGGGTGTGTATCAGCCTCAACAAAGAAAACATTCGCGGATGACTTGGCCGCGCGCTTGGCCATGGCCATGGCTTCCGCCGCCGCCGTGGCTTCGTCGAGAAGCGACGCGTTGGCAATGTCGAGGCCGGTCAAGTCCATCACCATTTGCTGATAATTGAGCAGCGCTTCCAACCGGCCCTGGCTCACCTCGGCTTGGTAGGGCGTATAGGCCGTGTACCAGCCAGGATTTTCCAACACATTGCGCAGGATCACCGGCGGCGTGTGCGTGCCGT
>JAYTIG010000369.1:0-1500 GCA_043731995.1 Hyphomicrobiales bacterium | reverse complement strand
CCACGGCACGCATTGAGGAGTTGATTACCGAGCTCAAGGAAAATTTCTGCATCGTGATTGTAACTCACTCCATGCAGCAGGCTGCCCGCGTTTCTGATCTTACCGCGTTTTTTCATCTGGGCATTCTGGTTGAAGTGGGCGACACCAATGAGCTGTTCACCGCGCCGCAGGAAAAGCGCACCCATGACTATATAACTGGCCGATTTGGCTGAGGAAAACATGTCTGACCATATTCTTAAAGCCTATGACGAAGATCTTTCCGCACTGAAGAATATGCTTTCCGAAATGGGAGGCCTGGCGGAATCACAGCTGATGCGGAGCGTTGACGCGCTGATGCATCGTGATGGCAAGCTGGCTGATGACATCATCCGCGGTGATGAAAAAATCGACGTGATGGAAATTGCCATCGAAGAGAAGGCTATTCTCACCATCGCCAAGCGCCAGCCGCTGGGGCGCGATTTGCGCAACATCATGGTGACATTGCGCATTGCCTCTGATCTCGAACGCATTGGTGACCTTGCCAAGAATGTTGCCAAACGCACCCATGCCATAGGTGATGCAATTCCCCGCCGTTTGGCGGCCGGGTTGAACAGGATGGGGCAGCTCTCGCGCATGCAGCTCAAGCTGGTGCTGGATGCCCTGGCCATGGATGATGCCGACAAGGCAATGGAAGTTTGGCGGCACGATGAGGACATCGATGCGTTGTTCAATTCCATTTTCCGTGAGCTTCTCACCTATATGATGGAAGATCCGCGCATGATCGGTGCCTGCACGCACCTCTTGTTTGCGGCCAAGAACCTTGAGCGCATTGGCGATCACGCCACCAACATTGCCGAAAACATCTACTATCTCGTCCACGGCAAGCCTTTGCGTGACGAGCGGCCCAAGAAAGACAATACCAGCACAACGCCATTTTCCCCGATTGGAAGGGAGGCGGAATGAGCGCCTATATTCTTATTGTTGAAGATGAAGCCGCCATCCACCAACTGCTCTCTTACAATCTTGAGGCGGAAGGCTTCCGCACGCGTGTCGTTGAAACGGGGGAGGAAGTTCACCCGGCAATCACTGACGAGCAGCCCGATCTCGTCATTCTGGACTGGATGTTGCCCGGCCTTTCGGGAATTGATGTTTGCCGGATGATCCGTTCGCGGCCGGAAACGCAGAAGCTGCCAATCTTGATGCTGACTGCACGAGGCGAAGAGTCGGAACGCATCCGTGGCCTTGCCACCGGTGCAGACGATTATGTTGTGAAACCATTTTCCGTTTCTGAGGTGATGGCGCGCATTCGGTCGATCTTGCGGCGCGTGAAACCAGAGGCCGTTTCAGAAACGCTTTCTTGTGGTGACATTTTGCTCGACCGGGTGAAGAAGCGCGTGGCGCGTGGGCAGCGCGATATTTCACTGTCACCCACCGAATTTCGCCTGTTGGAATATCTCATGCAATCTCCGGGGCGGGTGTATTCACGCGCCCAGTTGCTGGACCGGGTTTGGGGCAATGACA
>JAYTIG010000368.1:0-10778 GCA_043731995.1 Hyphomicrobiales bacterium | reverse complement strand
CTGACATGCTGACCAAGGACGCTGATCTCGCAGGTATATTTGCCGACAACGCCCAAATGGGAACTGGTGCCGGAACATCAATCAGCGAGAAAAAGCTGGGTGCCAAGCTCTGTCTCGTGGCTTTCGATGCGGACAAAGGCGAGGTTGAACATCTAAATGACGGTTCGATCTATGCTGTAATCGTCCAGGATCCCTTCATGATGGGCTATGCTGGCGTTTGGGATGGTTATGCCGCGGCACATGGCGTTCGCCTTCCTAAGAACGTTGACACTGGCGTTGGTGGAGTAACCAAAGCAAATATGAACGATCCGGCATTTGCTGGTTTGATGGACGTCACCAAGCGCAAAATGTCCCCTTACACGGGCAACTAATCCGACAACGCGTCGAGCCGGGGCGCTCCCTCCGCCCCGGCTTCGATTTATGCTGTCTAATTCTGCCGGAGTGACAATGAAGAGCAATTTCCTGGGCGCACTTTTCCAGCGCCTGCCTGTCGAAACTTATGTTGTGACCTTCACAGTTGTATTATGGATTGCCTTGTCGATCACCGCACCCAATTTTCTGACCGGCGATAATATTAGCAACATGATGCGTCAGGTTTCCATTTCTGGCATCATCGCGATTGGCGTGCTTTGCACGATCATCATCGCTGGAATCGATCTTTCCGTTGGCTCGGTGGCCGCATTCTGCGGTGTGTTTGCTGCGCAGCTCCTGTCGCACGGTTACGGCATACCGATTTCTATGGTGCTTGCTCTTTTGACGGGTGTGTTCATAGGCGCACTAAATGCAGTGGCGGTTGGCAAACTGGGAATTCCTGCTTTTATCGTCACCCTTGCCGGGCTTCAGGTCTATCGTGGTTTTGCCTTGCTAATATCAGGCGGCATGACGGTAGGCGGATTGCCCCCCGACATCAAACTCTTTGCACGCGGCACAGTGTTCGGCATCCCCAACCTGTTCCTCACAATGATCGTGATTGGGATATGTGTTCACTATATCCTCGGTTTTACCCGCACCGGGCGATACCTCTATGCGCTTGGTTCCAACAGTGAAGCCGCACGCAGGCAAGGCATCCCGGTTTTCAGGATAACCATGGTTGCTTACGTGCTAAGTTCAGGCTTGACCGCGCTGGCTGGCATACTTCTCGTATCGCGGCTGAGCATCGCTTCTCCGTCGATGGCCAATGCCTATGAATTGCAAGCTATCGCTGCAGCCGTCGTCGGCGGCGCCAGTCTCTTTGGTGGCCGCGGCACAGTTCTTGGGGCCGTCGCGGGGGCCATTCTGTTTACGACAATGAGTAATGGGGCTGTGCTTCTCGACATCGACCCATTCTGGGAGATGGTCCTCGAGGGACTGCTGATTGCACTGGTTGTTTATTTGGACAATCTGCAAAAGAAGCGGCTGAGCGGTCTTTGATTTCGAAGTCCACGCCAAATTCTTGTTGGAGCGATAATGATTCCGGAAATGAGAGTAGTAGTCTGCCGAAACCCTCACGAAATTGTGACGGAGTTTCGCTCGAGGCCAATCAGAGTTGCCGGTGAGGTCATAGTTAAAATATCCCGCATGGGGATATGTGGCACTGACTATCACATCTATGAGGGCCTTCATCCCTTTCTCGAATACCCACGCGTCATGGGTCACGAGCTTTCAGCCATCGTTCAAGAGACTGATTCGACATCAAAATTGATGCGGGGTCAGTTGGTGGTGGTCAATCCATACTTGGCATGTGGCACCTGTCACGCTTGTAAACAGGCAAAGCCCAATTGCTGCATGAAAATTCAAGTTTTGGGTGTCCACCGCGATGGCGGCATGTGTGAATATCTATGCCTGCCAGGAGAAAACCTGTTGCCCGCCGGGGAATTGTCTGCAGATGCTGCAGCATCGGTTGAGTTTTTGGCGATCGGTGCCCATGCCGTTCGCCGCAGCGGCATGAAATCCGGATCACGTGTCCTTGTCATCGGCGCTGGTCCCATTGGTTTGGGCACTGCCCTTTTTGCCCATATCGCGGGAGGCCAAGTGACGATTATGGACCGCGACGCCGCGCGACTTGCGTTGGCCAGCGTCGCCACCGGAATTACGCGCAATATCCTGGCCGATGAAAAGGCATTGGAAAGTGTCGCCAAATCGACAGGGCGGAACGGGTTCGACGTCGTCTTTGATGCAACTGGCAATCGGGCGTCAATGCAGAAAAGTTTCGACTATGTGGCCCACGGCGGCAGCTATGTGATGGTCGGCTTGGTGAAAGACAATATCACATTCTTCGATCCGGATTTTCACAAGCGCGAAATGAACTTGTTTGCTAGCAGAAACGCGACGGCCGAGGATTTTGAGTTGGTCATGTCCTCGATAAGATCCGGACAGGTGCAGATTTCCAAACTCATCACACACCGTACGAATCTGGATGAAGTAACGACCATGTTACCGCGCTGGGCGCATGACAAGAACGGCCTGATCAAGGCGATGATCGAGATCAGTTGAAATGGCGCAACGGGTTCTTCAATTCGGCACAAGCCGGTTTTTACAAGCGCATGTCGATCTGTTCGTGCATCAGGCACGCCAATCGGGGCAGGATATTGGCCCAATTACAATTGTCAAAACTACAGCAAGTGAACCGCGAAGCAGGCGTATTGATGCATTTAACAATGCAAAGGGATTTCCCGTGCGTCTCAGGGGCTTCGACAACGGACATTTGGTTGATGAAACCATCAATGTTGAAAGTGTAATCACGGCACTCGATGCCAATGGCCAATGGCAGAAGCTTGTTAAACTGTTTGTCGATGAAATTGAACTGGTCGTTTCGAATGTCGGCGACGGTGGCTATGCAATTTCGGCTGATGACAAAATGCAGTTTCCCGCAGTTGAGATTGTGCCCCAAAGCTTTCCTGCCAAGCTTTTGATGCTGCTCTTGCGCAGGTTTGAAAATGGTGGTGCTCCCCTCCTCATTTTGCCGTGTGAGCTTGTCAGCAACAATGGCCGCGTGTTGCGCAAACATTTGACCGACCTATCGGAAACTTGGAATTTGGGTCGCCCCTTCAGGCACTGGCTTTCGAATTCCGTGATGATCTGCGATACACTGGTCGACAGGATCGTTTCAGAATCGATAGAGCCTGTTGGAGCCATCGCTGAACCCTATGGACTATGGGCAATCAGGCGTGAACCCAATTTCATTCCACCCTTTCAACATCCCTGTGTCGTCTATACAGATGACCTCGAACCGTTTTTGCGCCTCAAGCTTCATATTCTCAATCTCGGTCATACCTATCTCGCTCAAATTTGGAAAGCCGAGAAGCGAGCAGAAAACGAAACCGTCCGCGAGATTTTGCAGAATTTGAATATCAAGAACAGACTAATGAGCCTTTATGAGGATGAGGTTATTCCCGGATTTTCGGCACATGGAATGTTGGAACAAGCAAAGGCGTATGTTGCAACAACTATCCAACGTTTTGAAAATCCGTTTCTAAATCACCATCTGCGTGACATTGCGATAAATCATGAACAGAAGATTGAACGACGGGTTTTTGACTTTATGCGCTGGGTGAATGCGAAAGAGTCAACCTTCAAGTTTGAGCGACTGCGGGCCTTGGCTGGCCGAAATTAGTACGCTGAAGCCGACTTGGGTTCAGGAGGTCGTGTTGCCCTCAAGGCGGTAGAGCCGGATGGCGTTTGTTTGGGCAATTTTCATCGCTCCATCACTGCTCAACTTTTCAAAAAAACGCATACTGATATCTATCCAGTTGCCTAGACCCTTTGCCAAAGTGCAGACAGGCCAATCGCTACCCCACACCACGCGGTCAACACCGAAAAGCTCGACCACGCGTTCCATGTAAGGATGCAATCCTGCGTCATTTTGCTGATCCATCCGGGCATTTGCCGGGATCCCCGAGAGCTTGATCGTCAAATGCGGAAACTTGGCCAGAAGGGCGAGGCTTCGAGACCAGGTGCCAAAGTCATCGGCCGCAATGTCGGGGTTGCCGCAATGGTCAAGGATGAACTGCTGCGACGGGCAGGCACGCAGGATGGCTGCCCCTGTTTCGTGTTGATCGGCTCGCAAACAGAGATCAAAACTGAATCCGCGACGGCCTATCTCCAGCAAATTCTTTAGAAATGTTGTCGTCTGCGATAGTCCATCAGGCATGACATGAAGAATCCGGCGAAAGCCTTTCACACCGAGACCGGCACATTCGTCGATCCATTCAGTGGAAGATCCATCTTCAGGGCGGCACGAGGCGACCTGCCCCAGAAATCGGCCGGACTGCACCCATCCCGCGATCAGTCGCGCCTCAGCCTTGTAATCGGCATCATTCACACCTGATTCCATGAACAGCGCCGCCGAAATCGCTTGGTTCGCTTCCGCGCCGTATTCGCGGAAAGAAAATTCGCGCCCAGCCAGTCCGACGATCCCATCGGCCCAGTCATAGCCGAAGTGATCACGCAAGATCAGATGTTGATGCGTATCGATGAATTGAACCATGTCAACCAATGTACCTCTTAAAAGCAAGAAGAGCTAATAAAGTCCGAGGTTTCTTTGCAACGCTGCAGAGAAATGAGCCTGCAACGCCGCCACCGCCGCCGCAGAGTCACGGCGCCGGCAAGCGTTGATGATCTCGACGTGCTCTTGCAGCGTCCGGAGCGCGAGCGGCTTGGTGATGCGGCGATCAAGCCGGAGCAGCCGCAAATAATTGTGGATACGGCGATAGGCAGCATCGACCAGGGGGTTGTTCAAACTGGCTACAATTGTGCCATGCAGCAATCGCTCAAGAGCCTCAATCTCTTCGACCAGGGCCACGGTCAACCCGTCCCGTTCGACTTCGGCCATAACATCCGTATGTTTCTGCGCCATGTTTGCAATTTCGGCCTCGGAACCTAGGTCGACGAAGATTGCCACAGCTGCCGCTTCAATGATCCCGCGGAACTGGAAGCTTGAACGCGTGAGTTCAAACCCAGGTTTCACAAACTGGATACCGGTCCTTGGATGGATCTTCAGAACTCCTTCGGCCTCCAAGACGCGCAACGCATCGCGCAAGGGCCCCACGGGCACGCCAGTCAGTTCGACCAGTTCTGCCTGCGATACGAAAGATCCCGCCGGCAGCTTGCGGCTGAACAGTATTTCGAGGATCCGTGCATAGGCGACGTCGCTCAAGCGACTGCCGCTTCCGGCCTCCTCAGCCGTTTTCCGTGGGATTTTATTTGCCAATCGTAGCCCTCCCTCTTGACTCTATCTCAATCATCGGTTCACGATGATATATCAAACGTCTTGGATAGTAGGTCAATATGCGGATTTCATCTTTCAGTATAACTCGGTTCCAATTTGCCAGGGATCGCGTCATTGGTGATAGCCAAGTCCGCGCCGAAGACGCAAATGTTGCGGCAATTGAGATTTTTGATGAAAACGGCATAAGCGGCCTCGGTTTCGCCCAAACACTCTTTGCGCCCTTGCCGTCCGTCGCAGAGATCACCAGAGTCTTTGAGAGCGAAGTTTGGCCGGGCCTTGTCGGCCAATCGCCATTGGTTTTGGTTCACCGGGTTGGGCGGCCTCGCGGTGGCAACCAGCGTCCCTACAGCCTGCCGTTTCACGAAGCGCTCCAAGTGGCCCTTTGGGATCTTGCAGCCAAGCAGGTGGGCATGCCGCTGGGAAAGCTTCTCGGTGCCAATCGCGGCAAGGTTCGCGCCTATGCTTCCGGACTCGACTATCACTTGAGCGATTCCGATTTCGTAGAATTCTTCGGTCATGCAAGTTCTATCGGCTACGATACGTTCAAGATCAAGGTCGGCAACCCCGACTTCCAATGGGACCTCCACCGCCTCGACTTGGTGGCCAAGACGGTTCCACCGGGTTCTCGATTCATGGTTGATGCCAATGAGGCTTGGGGCGCCAAAGAGGCGTCAGTTAAAATTGCTGCCATTCACGACGCCGGGTTCAACCTTCTCTGGGTCGAGGATCCCATTCTGCGGCTTGATTTCGAAGGCCTCCGGCTTTTGCGCCAAAGCGTATCCTGGACAATGATCAACTCCGGCGAATATCTCGACGCTGCTGGCAAACGGCAACTGATGCTGGCCGGAGGCACTGATATTCTAAACGTGCACGGCCAAGTGACAGATGTGATGCGCACAGGCTGGCTCGCTGCTGAGCTTGGTGTGCCTGTTTCACTTGGCAATACTTTTCTCGAAATCGGTGTCCACATGGCCTGCGCCCTTCCCGAAGTCGAATGGCTGGAATATTCCTTCCAGAATTTCGATCATCTGGTCGATCAGCCCATCGAGATCCGCGACGGCTGGGCCCACATGCCGGAGCGACCCGGCCACGGTCTTGTCGTATCTGAATCGGCGCGCCGCGAATGGTCGCGACCTGATGTCCTTTCCAGTAGCCAACTAGGATCTGCACCCTTCAACCCACGACTAACCATTAGCCACAAACCGGTGATGAATCGTGGAGGAAGCCAATTCCACAAGTGAATGCCACGCATATAATTGCACTGAAGAATCGGTAATTGGCCCAAACAGTTCGATTCCGCCTCATGTGGAATTTGGATATCCATCAGGAGTTAATCTTGCCATGGAAAATGTTGTTCGTTTTCGCCCAGAGCCATATCAAATCGCGGCGAAAATGTCAGTCACAATGCGGGGCCGCTGCTGTCGCCCAGAATCATTTTCATTGGCCATATTTTTGCAAAATGCGGCAACCTCTTGTTCGCCGCCTTAGCCTCGATCAACAACACAATATGTTCTCCAAGCCAGCGGCCAAGTTGAACGAGGGGAACTTCAAACTGCGTCAAGCTCGGGCGCAGAAATTCGCCATTTGGGCTCTCATCAAAGCCGACGATTGAAATATCTTTGCCGGGAATGATTTTGGCATCTTGGAAGATGTGGTAAAGGCCAATGGCCATGTTGTTATCGACAAGCACAATGGCAGTGGGCCGTTCATCCATGGACAGCAAGCGCTCACCAACCCGATATCCACCAGATTCGGTTAGCGGCTCACGCAGCACCAATTCGTCAGACAGCACAATTCCTCTTTTTGCCAGTGATGACCGGCAGGCATCCTCAAACAAATAGCCGTAGTTGACGTCGTTTGATGCCGTTGCCAAAGCGATGCGCCGGTGACCCAAAAGATAGAGATGATTGATGGCCTTCTCCGCCACGCCTTCAAAATCAAGATCCATCCAGGAAAACGCCTTGGAAGATTCGCTTCGCCCAAAGGCAATAAAAGGCATTTTGCGCTGAACCAGATAGTCAATGCGTTTGTCAGTGCGGTACATTTGCGAAATGACAATGCCGTCCACCAGCCTCCGCTCGGCAATGCGCCGGAGATAGGCCACAGGGTCTTCGTCGCTCCCGCAGAAATGCACAACGAAGTCAAGGCCGCGGCTGGAAAGATAGGATTGCATGCCATCAAAAATTGACATGAAAAACGCTTCTCCCCTGGCTTCACGTTCACGGTTGGTGATGACCATAAATCCGATCAAGCCAGTGGCCCCCTGGCGCAAACTGCGTCCAGATTGGTTGGGCGAATAACCGAATTTTCTGGCGGCTTCCACCACGCGCTCGCGGGTTTTCGCGTTGACATCGGCGCGGCCGTTCAGGGCGCGCGAAACGGTTCCGATCGAGATATTCAGGTGTTTGGCCAAATCATGAATATTCAAGGGATATGTCCGTTTGTCGCTTTAAACGTCATACGAGGAAGGAAGGATATTGACAATTCCCGAAATTTGCAGGATCGTCGTAAACGTTTACGGCAGGGCACACTCGCCACTAACAATGAAGGGTGCCATCCGGGGAGGAACCAGAATGTTGACCGCCGTTTTGGCCGGATGCGGTGCCATGAGCGCCGTTTGGCTAGAAACAATCAAAAAGATTGAAGGGCTCAAGCTGGTGGGTTTGGTCGATGTAGCTCGCGACCGCGCGGAGAAATGCGCTGAACGTTTTGATCTGCAAGACATCATTGTTGGGAGCTCCCTGAAAGATGTTCTTGTTTCGGCAAAGCCGAACGTTGTCTTTGATGTTGCTGTTCCACAAGTCCGACGAGAATTGGTGATGACAGCTTTTGAACATGGCTGCGACGTGCTGACAGAAAAGCCGATGGCATCAACCCTGGAAGATGCGCGTGCCTTGGTAGTAGCTGCACGCAAGCAAGGGCGAATTCACTCGGTGGTGCAAAACCGGCGCTATCTCGCAAACGTTCGCCGTATCCGCCGTTTTCTGGATTCGGAAGTACTAGGCAAGCCTACCAGCATTCACTGTGATTTCTTTCTGGCACCACATTTTGGTGGCTTTCGCGAGAATATGGACCACGTGCTTCTCGTCGACATGGCAATCCACACATTCGATGCCGCACGATACATGGCAAATGCGGCACCCGAGTCAGTGTATTGCCTGGAGTGGGAACCGCCAAACTCTTGGTATCAAAGCGGCTCGTCGGCCGCAGCACTGTTCAAGTTGGAAGGTGACATCGTCTTCAACTATCGCGGCAGTTGGTGTGCCGATGGGTTCAAAACCAGTTGGGAAAGCAGCTGGCGCATCGTCTGCGAGCATGGAACCCTGATTTGGGACGGGTTTGAAGGCCTGCAGGCCGAGAGGGCTACCGCAAGGCGGCAAGGAATATTGGATATCGCGGAGCGCATAGAAATAGCGCCCTTGCAAGCAGAAGACAAAATTGGCGGACATCTGGGCGTGATCACCGATTTTATGGGTGCCGTTCGCACGAGAAGCGAACCCGAGACCGCGGGAAGTGACAACATCAAGAGCCTTGCCATGGTATTTGCCGCTGTCGAAAGCGCAAAAACTGGCAAGCATGTAGAAATCAGGATCTGAGGGCCCCATCATGCAGCGCAGTTTGATGGACATTCGCATCGGGACCATGGTGAAAGCCAATGCGCCGAAGCCTGTTGATTATGTGAAGAAGATTCTGCCGTTGGGATTTGAATCTATTCAACCGTTCTTTTGGCAAACAATCGGTAACGTCGATGTTGTTCGCCTGGCGAGCGAATTGCGCGAAGCCATTTCGACCAGGGACGTGGTGATCAGCTCTTTGGCGATGTTTGGCAACCCGCTTGAAAATGGCGAACTTGACCAGCAAACATTGCGCGGTTGGGAAATCCTGATCGATAGCGCTCACCTGTTTGGGACTGACCTGATTACCGGCTTCACGGGCCGTGTGCGCGGCAGGCCGCTGGTTGAAAGCCTGCCCCGCTTCACTGAAGTCTGGAGGCGGCTCGCCCAGAAAGCGCAAGACAAGGGCGTTCGCATTGCTTTCGAAAATTGCGCGATGGATGGCAACTGGGCGAGCGGCGATTGGAACATTGCCCACAACCCTGACGCCTGGGAAATGATGTTCAGCGAAGTTCCTGCGGCAAATCTGGGTCTTGAATGGGAGCCCTGCCACCAGCTTGTTTATCTCATCGACCCAATCCCACAGATCCGGAAATGGGCAAGCAGAATTTTCCATGTCCACGGCAAGGACGCCACAGTGCGTTGGGATGTGATCAGAGAACACGGCATTTTCGGCAACCATACCTTCGTGCAAATGCGCACACCGGGCTTTGGAGATTCAGATTGGTCGCGTGTCATCAGCGAGTTGCG
This sequence comes from Hyphomicrobiales bacterium, assembly GCA_043731995.1. Lineage (GTDB taxonomy): Bacteria > Pseudomonadota > Alphaproteobacteria > Rhizobiales > Aestuariivirgaceae > Aestuariivirga. The sequence goes on along the minus strand of JAYTIG010000368.1, from coordinate 1,208 downwards.
GCTGGCTGGCTTCAAGGGTGCCATCGACATCGAGGGATGGCACGATCCTGTCTATCGCGACACGTTAGAAATGACAGGGCAAGTGCGTGCCCTCAACCATCTGAAGGAATGCCGAGGTGGCGCGAATTTCATTGCCAATCCGGTCTAGACCCTCCGGCCATGCGTCCGGACAACGAGAACATCGGTGCCAAGCCGAGAGAAACCAAAAAGAGAAAAAAGCCCAATCCTGGGCATTGGAGGAATGACATGTTGAAGAGAGCTTTTCTTTTGGGTGTGACAGCAGTTGCTCTGACTGTGACAAGCGCCAGCTTCAGTGAAGCGGCAGCATTGCGTGACAAATGGTGCAAGGATGTGCATCTGCGCTTCTTCTCCGGCGGTGCGGAAGGCGATGCGTTCGGTTCCATTGTCTATAATGGTGCCAAGCAAGCTCAGGCAGACACTGGCGCTCAGGTTGATTTCATCTTTTCTGGCTGGAACTCGGAAAAGATGGTTCAGCAATTGCGTGAAGCTGTTGCTGCAAAGCCCAATGGCATCGCCATGATGGGACATCCCGGCGACGATGCAATCATGCCACTGGCCAAACAGGCGTCTGAAGCTGGCATCAAGATGATGTATCAGAATGTCCCCGTGCCAAAAGTTGTTGCGGCCTTTGGTGGAGGCTATGTTGGCGCGCAGCAGGAGCCCCAAGGTCATGCGCTCGGTGTGGAAGCGGTTCGGCTATCGGGACTGAAAGCTGGCGATACAGCAATTGTCCTCAGCCACTGGGCCGACCAGAACCGCTCAGTCCGTGAACTCGGCACCGCCAAAGCATTGGAAGAAGCCGGTGTGAAAGTCGTCAAGCTCGAATCTCCGACCGAATGGGCGGCTGATCCAAACTTGGCCTTGCCAGTCATCACAGCGGCAATTCTGAACAACCCTGGTGTAAAGGCCATTGCATATCCTGGGGGCCAGCTCCTTGGCAACGTGCCAACCTTTATGCAAGCCGCCAAGAAGAAACCTGGTGAAATCTACAACTTCGGCTTCGACACCAGCCCGCAGATTGTTGACGCCTTCGATGGCAAGTGGGTTCAACTGACAGCTGACCAGCAGCCTTTCCTGCAAGGTTACCTGCCGATTCTCAGCCTATGCTCACAGGTTGTCTATGGTCTGGGTGCGATGAACGTTGACACAGGTGCAGGTTTCGTGTCGCCCGACAACTACAAGATCGT
>JAYTIG010000367.1:0-1503 GCA_043731995.1 Hyphomicrobiales bacterium | reverse complement strand
TCTGCAATACTGCCAAAGAAAAAGTCATGCCAGAAGCTGCGCCGCGCATTTCCGGCGGGAACCTGCGAAGCGGCAATTTCACGCAAACCAGCCGCACGGCGCGTCAGGGCACCGAGATTGCCCGGCAGCAGGGCATCAATCTTGGCCCGCAAACCCTGCGCCAGAACCGGCGCGGCACCTTCAGTTCCGATGGCAACCACCACAGGGTCACGGTCCACAATCGAGGGCACGATAAAGGTGGAGATCGCTGCCTCATCGACAGCATTTACCGCAATGCCCCGGAGTTGCGCTTCCGCTGAAACCAGATCATTCAAATCCGCATCGGCTGAGAATACGAGGGCGGCACCGTCGAGCATATCGCCCAGGAAAACGTCACTCACCCAAACTACACGAGACTCGGCCTCAAGGTCCGCACACAGTGCAGGCGCTATCACTTCGATGCGCGCTTCTGTCTTCAGCAGCAGGCGCACTTTGCGAAGCGCTTCTTCGCCACCGCCCACCACGACAACGCGCTTGTGCGCCAGATCGAGAAACACCGGAAAATACCGCATTTGAACCCTCGTTCGGATTGCCGCATGATCTTACTTTTCACCAACTTGCCGATTTTATTGGGATTTTGAGCAAAAATCGGCTAACATGGCTTAAGAAGATCAAATTGTTCGTTATATAGAACACTGGTTCTATTGAAAGGATGTGCCAATGTCAAGTCGTGGCAAGAGCGAAGCTCAGGGCCGTACGCCGCAAGAAGCAGGGGCAGATCTTGGCAAAACCATCCAGCGCCTGCGCAAGGCCTATAACCTCTCTTTGGGCGAACTCTCCGAGCAATCTGGCGTGGCAAAGTCCATCATCTCCCAGATTGAACGCAATGAAACCAACCCCACGCTGTCGACCGTGGTGCGCCTGTCGCGCGCGCTGGATATCACTGTTGACGAGGTGTTGCGTGGCGAACAGCAATCGCTTTTCATCGAGCACCAAAGCAAATCCGGAATCCCTGTTTTGGAAAGCCAGGATGGGCTTTGCCGCTTGGCCATTGTTGGCCCTTTGAGCCTTGTTGATGTGTTTCAGTGGTATGACTTTCACGCCAAGGAGAAGGGTGTGTTGGAAAGTTCTCCCCATCCGCCTGGCACTGTGGAGCACCTCTATATCGTGAAAGGTGAACTCGAGGTGACAACCGGCGGCGAAACAAAACTGGCCAAGACAGGCGAGGCCCTGCGCTATCGTGCTGACGTTCCGCACAGAATTGTCAATACGGGGCCGGGGGAGGCCCATGCAGTGATGATGTTGGCTTTGAAACAATTTAGTGTGAGCGGATGAGCAAGCCAAAGGCAGCTTTCAAAGCCATGTTCGATGATATCGCAATGGACTTGAATTGGCCGTTGTATCATCCCGAGCAATTGCCACAAGGCGGGCGCTTTTACCGGGACGTGGTTTATGCCGCCCCTTGGGGTTACAGGCCATTGATGCTCGACGTCACAGTGCCCAGCGGTGACGGCCCGCATCCAA
>JAYTIG010000366.1:0-4199 GCA_043731995.1 Hyphomicrobiales bacterium | reverse complement strand
TCATTGCATGGTGCTGAACACACCGTGATCGCAGATCGCATTGAAGCCGGCACCTATGCCATGGCCGTTGGCATGACGGGCGGCGATGTCACCTTGCGAGGTGCCAGGGCCGATACGCTGGAAGATGTGATCCTCACCCTGCGCCGCGCCGGGCTGGAAGTCAGTGCCAACAACGAGGGCCTGCGCGTTAAGCGCAATGGCTCCGGCATCCTGCCGGTGGACATCACCACCGATCCGTTCCCCGGCTTCCCGACGGATCTGCAGGCCCAGTTCATGGGCCTGATGACCATGGCCAAGGGCAAGAGCCACATCCGCGAGACGATCTTTGAAAACCGTTTCATGCATGTGCAGGAACTGGTGCGTTTGGGCGCAGACATTCACTTGCATGGCGACATGGCCGAAGTGCGCGGCGTGGCCAAGCTCACCGGCGCTGATGTGATGGCAACGGATTTGCGCGCCTCTGTCTCACTCGTCATTGCAGCCTTGGCCGCTGAAGGCGAAACCATGCTGCACCGGGTCTATCATCTGGACCGCGGCTTTGAAGACCTGCAGGGCAAGCTCTCCGCCGTAGGCGCCGACGTGGCAAGGATCGCTGGGGCCTGAGTGATGTTGCGCTTGACGGCAGCAGATGCGGAAGATCTGGCCATCATCTCTGCCCAAATGCAGGATGCGCTGATGCAGCGCGCCGATTTGCGCTTTGACCAGATGCGCCGCCGCTTTGCCTTTGTGGCCAACCGTTTCGCCTGGGATGCCCTGCCCGAAAAGCAGCGCCGCCGTGCGGGTCTGCATTTCGACGATGTGGAGGCTGTTCAGGCTGCGGGCCTTCAGCGCCTTCCGGCCGATGCCGTGCTCTCGCTTCTGGCCATCACCCATGAAGGCAGTGACACGCTGGCAGGCACAATCACGCTTTCTTTTTCTGCGGGCATCCGTATCCGGCTGAAGGTGGCCTGCATCAATGTCACCCTCGCCGATCTGGGCGGCACATGGGAAGCAGCCCTGGCCCCGTCCCATGAGCCTTGAGAATTTGAATTCAGCATGTCCCGCAGCCCGCACCGCCTGAGCGCCGTTTCGATTGATGAAACCCTGGCCGCCCATGCCTCAACCGAGGCCACGCAGGACCGCGCCCTTGCCATCCATGATCTGCTCGAAGGCAATGACTTCAAGCTGAGCAATGGCAAGCCCGGCCCCTACAAACTGCACATCACCGCCCATGATCAGCGGCTGGTACTTGAGTTCAAGTCGGAAGCAGGCCAACTCCTGCACACCTTCGGTCTTTCTCTCACGCCTTTCAGGCGCGTGGTGAAAGACTATGTGCAGGTTTGCGACAGCTACATCCTCGCCGTGAAAGCCTCAAATCCGCAATCCATCGAGGCCGTGGATATGGCAAGGCGTGCCATTCACAACGAAGGCAGTGAAATTCTGCGTGAGAGATTGAAAGACAAGGCCGAGATGGATTTTGACACCTCGCGCAGGCTGTTCACGCTGGTGTGCAATTTGATGGCGGGCACCGGCCGATGAGCAGCAAGCTTCCCCACGCCGTGCTCTTTGCCTGCACGCTGAATGCCATCCGCTCACCCATGGCGGCAGCCATCCTGCATCACATTTGTGGTGCCAAAATCTATGTCGCCTCCTGCGGCATTGCCGCTGGCGATCCCGATCCATTCGTGGCCATGGTGATGGATGAAATCGGCATTGACGTCAAAAACCACCGCCCACACAGTTTTGAGGATTTGCAGGACAGCGCCTTCGATCTTCTCGTAACACTCTCACCAGAGGCCGAAAAACGCGCCAATGATATGTCCCGCACCACAGCCATTGGCGTGGAACATTGGAACATTGCCGATCCATCAGGAACGTCTGGCAGCCGCGAACAGATTTTGGAAGCCTACCGCGCCGTGCGCGATGACTTGGTGAGGCGCGTGAAGGCTAGATTTCAGAGTTGAGTCTGTTGCGCACCCTTCGAGGCTTGCCTGAGGCAAGCGCCTCAGGGTGAGGTTCAACAAGCTCTACCTCATGCTGAGGTGCCCTGCGCAGCAGCGCCTCGAAGCATGCGCCACAAACTCAAATCCGCCTGAGATAAACCGTTCGCACCATGTGATCCGCCCCCTTGCGCAGCACCAGATCGGCGCGCGGCCTGGTGGGCAGGATGTTTTCCTTCAGGTTGACGAGATTGATCGTCTCCCAAATCCGCGTGGCCGTGGCAATGGCCTCCTTGATGGAGATATTCGAATAGCGGTGGAAGTAGGATTTGGGATCTTTGAAAGCACCGCTGCGCAAAGCCAGAAAACGCTCAATATACCATTGCCGCAAGTCTGGCTCTTCGGCATCGATGAAGATGGAATAGTCGAAGAAGTCCGAAACGTTCGGAATGCCGCGCCCGTCGCGCGGCGGGCGGCCCGTTAAAAGCACATTGATGCCTTCAACAATCAGAATGTCCGGCTGGTCGATCAACTGTGTCTTGTCGAGCAGCACGTCATAGGTGAGATGTGAGTAGAGCGGCGCCTCCACCTCATGCTCGCCAGCCTTGATGGCTGACATGAAACGCAACAGGTTCGGCAAGTCATAGGACTCGGGAAAGCCCTTGCGGGCCATGATGCCTTCGCGCTCCAATTTTTCATTGGGCAAGAGAAAACCATCGGTTGTGACCAGATCAACCTTCGGCGTTGAAGGCCAGCGTGAAAGCAGGCGCCGCAGGATACGCGCCGTAGTGCTCTTGCCTGATGCCACCGAGCCTGCCACGCCTATCACATAAGGCACCTTCAAGTCCTTACGGTGCAGAAACAGGTTCGAGGCATTGAACAGCTTCTGACTCGCCTGAACATGAAGGTTGAGCAAACGTGACAAAGGCAAATAGATCATCTCAACTTCGGTGAGGTCAATCCTGTCATTCAGGCTGCGAACGTCATCAAGGTCAGGCTCAGTCAGCGTCATCGGCGTATCTGCGCGCAACGCCGCCCATTCCTCGCGCGTGAAGCGCCGGAAGGGCGAAACCTCGCGGGCAAAATCTTCTTCGAGATCAACCACGGCGTGCCTTCTCCTCAAGCCCGCTCATGGCCTCACGCGTTGCCAGAACTTTTTCCACATCCGCCAGTGGAACACCGGAAGCCTGCAACAGCACCAGTAGATGATAAATCACATCTGCCGCTTCCTGCGCCGTGTGGGCCTTATCGCGGGAAGCCGCTGCCAGCACCAGCTCAACAGCCTCTTCACCGAATTTCTTGGCACATTTGTCGATACCTGCGTGCAACAGCTTGGCCGTATATGATGAATCAGGTGAAGCCGAAGCCCGGGCGGCAATGGTGGCAGCCAGTTTTTCGATGGTGCTCATGTTACCATCCTCATGGGAATGCCGGCCGCTGCCATATGGGCTTTGGCCTGGCCAATGGTGAAAGTGCCGAAATGGAAAATGGAAGCGGCAAGAACCGCCGTGGCATGGCCATCACGAATGCCCTCCACCAAATGATCCAGCGTGCCAACGCCGCCCGATGCGATCACCGGAATGGAAACCGCATCAGCCACAGCGCGGGTCAAGGCAATGTTGAAACCCTTGCCCGTGCCATCACGGTCCATCGAAGTGAGCAGGATTTCGCCCGCTCCAAGTGCTGTCACTTCTTTCGCGAACTGAACCGCATCAATGCCCGTTTCCTTGCGCCCGCCATGGGTGAAGATCTCGTACTTGCCGGGTGAAACTTCCTTGGCATCAATGGCCACCACAATGCATTGGCTGCCGAATTTCTCGGCAGCTTCTTTCACAAATGCGCGCCGCGCCACGGCGGCAGAATTGATCGACACTTTGTCAGCGCCAGAAAGCAGCAGATTGCGAATGTCGTCCAGCGTGCGCACCCCGCCACCGACGGTGAGTGGCATGAAACAGGCCTCAGCCGTGCGCTTCACCACATCAAACATCACTCCGCGATTCTCATGCGTTGCGGTGATGTCGAGAAAGCACAACTCATCGGCCCCCGCTGCGTCATAGGCTTTGGCAGCCTCAACCGGGTCACCCGCGTCGCGCAAGTCAACGAAGTTCACGCCTTTGACCACGCGGCCGTCTTTCACATCGAGGCAAGGGATCACGCGCATTTTCAACATGGAAGTACCTCGCCGGTGGCGCACCCTTCGAGGCTCCGCTGCGCGGAGCACCTCAGGGCGAGGTCTACAGGAACGCCCATACCCATCTCTACATCATGCTGAGGTGCCCT
>JAYTIG010000365.1:0-1503 GCA_043731995.1 Hyphomicrobiales bacterium | reverse complement strand
AGGTGTGCCGCCATTCAGGTGCAAAGTATACATGATGCTCTCACCCAACGCCGCGCCGTTGCTGATCACCAACGTGGAGCCATCGGGTGAAATGCCGTGATCATTGTTGCAGGCATCTGCGAAGCCTGTGTCGATGATCTTCTGCTCTCGTGTTGCCAGATCAACGCGGTAGATATGCCCATCGCCATTGTTGATCAGGGCCTTGCCATCAAGCGTCCAGTTCGGCGCTTCGATGAGTTGATCGGTTTCAAGCACGGAAGTGACAACACTAGACGCAAGATCATAGATCGCAAGTTCGCTGCGCATTTTTCCCTAAACCGATGTACCTATTTTTGACTTCACCGCCGCCTGCGCTTCGTTCGGCAGAAACAGCGATGTATCCCCACCCATCTTCGCAATTTGCTTCACCAGCGAAGACGAGATCATGCGTGTCGCAGGCGAGGCGGCAAGGAAGATGGTTTCGACCTCCGGCGTCAGCGCGCTGTTCATTTGGGACATTTGCACTTCGTAGTCGAAATCGGATGCATCGCGCAGGCCCCTGATGATCACATTGGCCTTGGCGGATTTGGCGGCCTCCACTGTGAGCCCTGCGAAAGTGACAACTTCGCATTTAAGCCCCGCATGTTCGGCCACGGGCTTCACCACTTCGCGCACAAGGACGAGGCGTTCTTCGGCCGACAACAGCGCCTGCTTTGCGCCATGGGCGCCGATGCCGATGACCAACTTGTCCACCAGCCTTGCCGCGCGCGCGATTACGTCCAAATGGCCGAAGGTTATGGGATCAAAAGAACCGGGATAAAAACCAATGCGCATGTCACGCCCTGCCTTTCAACACCATCCAGGCCGCACCGCCGATAAGGCAGGTGCCGGAGACGATTTCCAAAAGCCTGATGCGTTTTTGCGATAGCCACTTGCCCGCCCTGCCCGCCAAAAGCGCATAGCTGGAATCGCCCACCAGCGCGATTGCTGCAAAGGTGAGGCCGAGCTTTAATGTGGATGTCATCACGTCTGCACCTTTCGGAATGAAGGGCGGGATGAGTGCGCCGAATAGCACCAGCATTTTGGGATTGGAGAGGATGACCACGAGACCCTGCAGCAGGAAGCTGCCGTTGGGTCTTGCACGTTCAGTGGCCACAGCGAGATCACCTTTGGAGAGGAATAGTTTGATGCCAAGCCAGACGAGATAGGCAGCACCGACATAGCGCAAGAGATCAAACCACACACCCATCAGCTTGATCGCCGCACCCAAGCCCAAGGCTGCAATGCCCAGCCAGATCACCACGCCAATTTGCGTGCCCAGCACGTTCATCAATCCCGCCGGCGTGCCGTGCTTGAGGCTGTTGGCGATGATGACGGTGACTGTTGGCCCCGGCACGATGGCCAAGGCGGTGGCGGCGATGACGAAGGCGTAATAGGAACTGTGATCCATGGCGTTTTCTTAACACAGGCACAACCATCTGGGGAGGGGCAACCAATACGACCTCATGCTGAGGTGCTTCGCAC
>JAYTIG010000364.1:0-4207 GCA_043731995.1 Hyphomicrobiales bacterium | reverse complement strand
ATGGTTCGCCAATTGGCGACATGCCGCCCATGCTGATTGCACTGGGCGCAACTTTGCAATTGCGCAGCGAAAGCGGCGAACGCAGTCTGCCGCTGGAGAATTTCTTTGTGGCTTATGGCAAGCAGGACCGCGCGCCGGGCGAGTTGGTCTGGCGCATTGACATCCCCAAACTCAAACCCGACGAAGCCTTCCGCGCCTATAAGATTTCCAAGCGTTTTGATCAGGACATATCGGCAGTCATGGCCGCCTTTAAATTCCGCCTGTCCGGAAAATCCATCGCCGCCGCCCGCATCGCTTTCGGCGGCATGGCCGCCACGCCAAAACGCGCTGCCCAGACTGAGGCAGCATTGGCTGGCGCCAAGCTTGGCGACCCTGTCACATGGGAGGCAGCACTTGCCGCTCTGGCCCGCGACTATGAGCCGATCAGTGACATGCGCGCCTCAGCCGCCTATCGCCGCGATGTGGCGCGCTCAGTGCTGCAAAAAGCGTTGATGGAATTGGCTGGTGGCGCGACTGCAAATTTGCGCGTTGTCGGCCTGCGTGAAGAGGCTGAATAAAATGAAAGCGTCCGCGAAAAAACTGACAACCAGCGGCATGGGCCAGTCTCTGCCGCATGACAGCGCCATGATGCATGTCAAAGGCTCGGCCCATTATATTGATGACATCCGTGAACCCGAAGGCATGGTCCATGTCGCCCCCGGCCATGCGAAAAATGGCGCGCGCGGCAAGATCAAGTCAATCGATCTCAGCGCCGTCAAATCCTATCCCGGCGTTGTCGCGGTCCTCACCGCCAAAGACGTTCCGCACTTGAATGATTGCAGCCCGTCAATCGGCGGCGATCCCATTCTTGCCGATGGTGAAATCATCTTCCACGGCCAGGTGGTTTTTGCGGTGGTGGCCGATACCCGTGATGCCGCGCGCCGCGCAGCAAAACTGGCGAAGATTGAAGTTGCTGTCGAAAAGCCGGCGGTGACGGTTGATGACGCCATGGCGATGAACACCGAAGACGTGCTTCCGCCCTATGAATTCAAGCGCCGCAATGCGGCGGCAGCCGTTGCTTCCGCGCCGAACCAGGTGCAGGGCAATTTCCTGATCGGCGGGCAAGAGCATTTCTATCTCGAAGGCCAAGTCAGCGCCGCCTATCCAGAAGATTCAGGCGCGATGAAAGTCCTGTCCTCAACCCAGCACCCAACCGAAGTGCAGCATTTGATCGCCAAAATGCTTGGAATTCCCGATGCACAGGTGATTTGCGAATGCCGCCGCATGGGCGGTGCTTTCGGCGGCAAGGAAAGCCAGGCGGCGCAATGGGCGGCACTTGCAGCCCTGGCCGCTCATATCACGCAACGCCCGGCCAAATGCCGGCTGGACCGTGATGACGACATGATCATGACCGGCAAGCGCCATGATTTCCGCGTCAACTATGCCTCCGGCCATGACAAGACGGGGCGGCTATCTGCCGTTGATGTGGAGTTCTTCTCGCGCGCTGGCTGTTCGGCGGATTTATCGCTGGGTGTGAATGACCGCACCATGTTCCATGCCGACAATGCCTATTTCTACCCGGCGGTGCGCATCCGCTCGCGCCGCTTGCGCACCAACACGGTTTCCAACACCGCCTTCCGTGGCTTCGGCGGCCCGCAAGGCATGGTATTTGCCGAGCATATGATGGAGTCAATCGCCATCAAGCTGGGGCTTGATCCGTTGGATGTGCGTAAGCGCAATCTTTACGGCAAGGGCCGCGATGTCACGCCCTATGGCATGAAGGTTAAGGACAATATCGCGCCCGAAATCATTGCAACCCTGGAAGCCTCATCTGACTACCGCGCGCGGCGCAAGGCCGTTGCGGCCTTCAACGCCAAGAACACCGTGTTGAAAAAGGGGCTGGCGCTGACGCCGGTGAAGTTCGGCATTTCTTTCACCCTCACCCACCTTAACCAGGCCGGGGCGCTGGTTCACGTTTATACCGATGGTTCGGTTCACATCAACCATGGCGGCACCGAAATGGGCCAGGGCCTCTATTTGAAGGTGGCGCAAGTCGTCGCCAGTGAATTCGGCATTGACACCAGCCATGTGCGCATCACCGCCACGACAACCGAAAAAGTGCCCAACTCCGCGCCAACGGCGGCCTCCTCCGGTGCCGACCTCAACGGCATGGCGGCGCGCAATGCTGCTGCAACGATCAAGGCACGGCTCACCGATTTTGCCGCCAAACAATGGAAAGTGGCCAAGTTGCGCATCAGATTTGAAAACGGCTCGGTGATCATCGGCAATCACTCGGTGCCCTTCGGCGAATTGGCCAAAAAGGCCCATCTGGCGCGGGTGTCGCTGTCATCCACCGGATTTTATGCAACGCCAAAAGTGACCTGGGACCGGGCCAAAGCCAAAGGCCGCCCGTTCTTTTATTTTGCTTACGGCGCAGCCTGTTCGGAAGTGACCATCGACACGTTGACGGGTGAGATGCGCAATGACCGCGTGGATATTCTCCATGACGCGGGCCGCTCGCTCAATCCAGCCATTGACATTGGCCAGATTGAAGGGGCTTTTGTGCAAGGCATGGGCTGGCTCACAATGGAAGAACTGGTTTACGACGCGGAAGGGCGGCTTCGCACCCACGCGCCATCAACCTACAAGATTCCTTGTGCATCGGACATTCCAGCTGATTTCCGCACCGAACTTTACCAGTCCAAGGGCAACCGTGAAGACACAATTGGCCGCTCCAAAGCAGTGGGCGAGCCGCCGCTGATGCTGGGCATTGCGGTTTGGGCGGCGGTCTTCAACGCCGTTGCATCGATCGCACCGGGCAAGGTTCCGCAGCTTGGCACGCCCGCCACCGCAGAGGCCATTTTGAAAGCCGTGCAGGGCATGCGCGCATGAAAGTCTGGGCCCATATCTTGGCGGCGCTAGAGCGGCATGAAAGCTGTGCTCTGGTGTCGGTGACCGATACGGCGGGTTCAGCGCCGCGTGATGCGGGCGCGCGCATGATCGTAACGCCGCAGGGCTTTCACGGGACCATTGGCGGCGGCACGTTGGAATGGCGCGCCATGGCGGCAGCTCAAGCCTTGCTCGGGCGCGGCGCTGCCACTAAAATCACCTCGCATATCCTGGGGCCAGATATGGGTCAATGTTGCGGCGGCCGGGTGCAGCTGGCAACAGAAGTGTTTGACCAGACCAGCCTTGAAACAGTGCGGCAATTGGCGGCGCGCGAAGCGGCCGGACCTTTCACCTTGCGCGGGCGCATCGCCTCGCTCGATGGCATCGAGGCGTTTGGCGACAACGCCCGCAGGCTTTATCTCTTCGGCGCAGGCCATGTGGGGCGCTCGCTGGTTTTGTCTCTCGCTCCGTTGCCCTTTGCCATCCACTGGATTGACCCGCGCCCCGGCGCTTTCCCTCGCGCCATTCCATCCAATGTCACCGCTCTTGCGCCTGATGAGCCCGTGAGCGTTTTGGCGCAAGCGCCTGCGGGCAGCCTTGCTCTCGTGATGACCCATTCGCATGCGCTTGATCTGGCCCTGACGGATGCCGCCTTGCGCAATGAAAGCATCGCCCATGTGGGCCTCATTGGCAGCGCCACCAAGCGCGCCAGATTTGAAAAGCGCTTGCGCGAAGCTGGCGTAGGTGCCGGGCGCGTTGCGGGCCTGATTTGCCCCATTGGCGTTTCCGGCATCCGCTCTAAGGAACCGGCCATGATTGCTGCGGCCACTGCCGCTCAGCTTCTCATCCTTGATGAACAACTCAAAGACCAAGCGGCACGGCCAGACGCCGAACCGCTACGCCGCGTGGGAAATGGGGAACGCTTATGAATGCCACACCAGAATATCTGCTCGAAGCCGTTCTCATTGTGAAAATCTTCGGCAGCCTGCGCGCCAATGACGATGTGACTTTACGCATCAGGCCCGGTGAAATTCACGCCTTTCTCGGCGAAAACGGCGCGGGCAAGTCAACGCTCGTCAAAATGATCTATGGCGCGCTGCACCCGACATCGGGCCAGCTTTTCTGGAAGGGCCAGGAAGTCAAGATTTCCAATCCTGCCGCTGCGCGCGCGCTTGGCATTGGCATGGTGTTCCAGCATTTTTCCCTGTTTGACGACCTGACGGTCGCTGAAAACATTGCTCTTGCCATGCCGGGAGCCTTTGATCTGGCGAGCCTGTCGACGCGCATCAAGACACTCTCAGCGTCTTACGGTCTGCCGCTGGAGCCAACCGCTGTTGTG
>JAYTIG010000363.1:0-10831 GCA_043731995.1 Hyphomicrobiales bacterium | reverse complement strand
GCTGCATCGCAACCGGCAAACAGGCAGGCCGATTTGATACTATCGGCTTGTAGCGAAATGCCTTGCATTGTGGCACTTCGCGCTGTCCTACTCCAAGGCGCCGGAAAGGCCGAGTTTGCGTACGAGCGCTTGATAACGATTCAACGCTAGCATCAATTCGCGTCCCTGCCGCTGGATGATGGCGTCGGTCATCTGAGGCGAACTGGTTTCGAGTCCAGCCCAAATTCCAGCCATAATTTCAGCACCTTGCCGCAAGCTGGCCAATAACACTTTGTCTTGGGCAATGGCTTTGAGTGACGCGGGTGAAACCCGTCCCACACCCGGAACTGTTTTGGGCCCAACAACAGCATACCCCTCTGGTACATGGCCTTTCAGGTTGGAGATGTGGCGGAACTGGATGCAATCAATTATCTGATCCACCGCCTGTTTGGCACCTGCCACGCGAGATGGGTGATCGGTATCTGCAGCTGCATGGGGCAGAAGCTCAATGCGGCTCCCGTATTTTTTGGCGAGAGGCAGATAAGGCACTAACGGACCAGTCAGGCTGCCAGCTGCGGCCTTGAAGATATCAGCGTCGATGGCAGCACAGCGCACGCGGCCTGAAGCCATGGCCTCGTCCAGAGCTGTGGAATCAATGCATTCACCCCGGTCATAGTTCAAGAGAACAGCGCCTTCGTTCAGCTTGGCAAGAATAGCGGAGGAAACCAGCCCCTCGTTGGCAAAACGGCCGCTCGCGGCATCCTTGGGGCCCAGCCCGGTGTGAACACTCAGCACGTCCGCACCATTCGCCGCATCTTCCATATGCGCGGCGAAAATGAAGCCTTCCGCCTCAATCCATTCCTTGTGGCGCGGGCGGGCATGGACTTTCACCACCATGCCAAAAGCAGTGGCCAGCAGGGCCAATTCGCGGCCGATATTGCCATATCCAATGATGCCAATGGTTTTGCCTTCGAGCTTTTCGGTGGGGAAATCACGCAGGTTCTTGCCCGTGTCAAATTCGCCAGCAATGCTCATCTCATGCAGCTTGGCAGTGGGCAGATCAGGCAAGACACGCAGCAGGGCCTTCATCGCCATCTGCGCAGTGGCGCGGCTGTTGAAGCTGGGCGTGTTCATCAGCGGCGCTTCACCGCCCATGCCATTGCCGCCACCCCAGGAGGCAGAGCCCATGTTGCCCGTGCCTGTGCCAATGCGAACACCACCCAACGCAAACTTCGAGCCCTTGGGCAGGAACGTGGCAGCCGCGATCACGGCATCATATTGGCCCTTGTCAGTGATGGGCAGAATTTCGGCCTCGGTGGAAATATCCGGCAAATAGAAGAAGTGAATTTTACCGGCTGCCAGAGACTTGTGTTCGGCCTCGCCGCCCAAATGGAACGCGCCACCTCTAGACTCCACATGGGCTTTGATCTCTGAAGGATCAGGCTTGCCCTCCTTGCCGAATTTCAGGCCTACCAGATCGCAGACCAAAACTTTGTACGCGCGGTTTGGATCATCCATGCGCTGCTTGCCGGAATTGGTGGCAGCAGCTGGCCCGATATTGTGCCCGGCCTTCTGCAACTCCTCTTCCAGAACAGCCACCTTGGCGCGGAGATATCCATAGCGCAGGCTTTCAAGAAGGGCGGTGACGTCTGAAACTTCACGGATGCCGCCGATCCAGGCGCGGTAATCGCCCGGTGTGCCAGGGAAGGCATTGATATAGCGGGCCACGTCAAGGCCCGCCTCATGCGAACCATCCACATGGGTGATGCCGTCATAGGCGAGCAGGCCTTTGGATTTCTGCACAATGCGGGCATGCACGGCAGGGTCAGTGATATCCTTGTCCTTCACCCTGAGCAGTGTGACAGCAGCACCACGGCGTGTGGCATCCGTCACGCCCAATTCCAAAATATCGCTTTTCGCAATCCAGGCGTCGATGGCTTCGCGGTTGGCAATCGAGCGCTTGTTGAGTGTTGCCACATCGCCCACGCGCTTTTCCATGCGCAAAAGGCCAAAGGTGGTTTCAGCAAATGCGAGGATTGAGAAAGTGTTGATCACACCGCCCAACATCTTGTCCTGAGCGGGGTCGTAGAAGGGGCCAAGATTGACTGTACGTTCGCCACTCAAAGGCAGTTTGGCATCAACAGGTGTTGCCAGTTTGAGTTGGCGTGGAATGGCAAAGCCGGGCTTCTTCTGGTTCGCCTCAATAAGCGCAAGTGCAGCAGGCGTAAAGCTGGTGACGAAATAGCCTGAGATGCCGCCGATGGCCTTTTGGAATGGCATGAAGAAACAACACTTCCTCATCACTTGCGCCACAAGCGAGACCTCCCAAGGCATCGAACCGAGGAGCGAGGTGGCATCCAGCACCGCATGATGCTGAGCGGGGTCCGCATCCAGCCATGCCAGGAGATTCTTGATGTCTTGTGCGTTGTATGTCGTGGCACCCGTTGTTTCATGACCCACACCGAAGAAGAGCTGGATGCCCTTGGCCTCCATCTCTTCCGCCGAAGGGATGTTGCCTTCAGCGCCGGAGAAATACAGACGTGTTTCATCGCCACCCTTGGCCTGGCGCATCATTTCTACAAGCTGCGCACCCCAGGATTGGCGAAAGAAGCCGCCTGCTTTTCCTGCGTCTGATTCGGGGGCTGGCGTATCAACGAAAATATGTTGATTGGCATCGCTGGCCGAAATCAGATGAAGCGCGCAAACGGTGAAGCCCGAATGCCCGCCACCCAGGCCCACGGCCATGCGGTTTTCCTTGGGAAAGCCAAAATAGCGGTGAATCTCGCGCATCATGTCGAGGATCACTTTGTCGGCCGGATAGCCCCTGTGCATCGACCGGCTGATTTCGGCAACTGTGAACGGGCCAATATCGCGTCCCTTGTCGTCAAGCTTGCGATAGTTTGCCTCCAGCCAATGCTCAAATTCAAAGTGTTGAGCACGGCCCGCGGCCTCATCCACCACCGCATCAGTAATTGGTCCCACGCCGAAGAATTGGTTCGACGTGCGTTGCGGTGGGCCACCCGCTGTCAAATCAAGGGCGGCCTGCCTTTGGGCCAGAAGCTGGGCAACACTGGTCATGGAAAATCCTTATCCGTTCAGCTTGCATCACGCCGCATATTGCCGGGTCGCGTATGGAAAAGATCGGCAAGGCAAAGGTCAAATCCGACGCGCAGGAAAATGACGCACGCCCATCAAGCGCTTTTGATGACAATCACGGCAACTCAGCAGTCGGCAAAGGCCGCCGTTCAAAGGCCAGCAGCACCAACCCACTCACCATGATAGTCAGCATGCCAACAACTCCAAGCAGGTTGGGCCTGTCACCAAACAGCAAGAAGCCAATGACAACGGCAAAAATCATGAAACTGTAGTAGAAGGGCGCCACGGCCTGGGCGGAAGCGCTGCGATAGGCCAGCAACGTGAAGTGATGACCCAGCATCATCAGCAAACCAGCCCCAAAGGTCATGCCAATCTGCGCCACATCGGGTCTGAGCCAGGCATCCGCCATGCCGGGCAGTGCTATTCCAAGATGGCTGGCCGCCCACATGCTGATGCCGGAAACCAGTGTAGCAACTGAAAGCACGGTGACGATCAGCACCAGCGTGGAAAACATGGCCGGTATCGATGGATCAATCTTACGCGCCGCAAGATCGCGCAGGGCCGCGAACACCGCTGTCAGAAAGGCCAGCATCACGAAAGGCGAAATCGTGCCTTGCCCCGGTTGTGCCACGAGAAGTGCGCCGATGAAGCCCAGCACGATCAGGCCAAGCCGCCACAAAGCCGCCTGCTCGCCATGAATGAAGATCATTCCCATGATCACCAGCAGAGGCGTCGTCTGGAAAATGGCAGTGACGTCCTCTATCGGCGCATGGGCAAGTGCGATGATATAGGTGAGGATGGCGCCGCATTCCAAAACCGCGCGCAAGATAACGGGCCGGGATATAAAGACGGACTGGAACTTCAACTCACCATTCAGGCCCAATAGCACAAGTGCAAAAAAAGCGCCTGAAAGCCCGCGCATCACCAACACTTCATAAGGCGGCAAGCCCGCCATGGCGAGCTTCAAAAGGCTGTCATTCAGCACAAAGGTAAAACCGCTGGCCAGCATGCAGATAATGCCGCGCAGATTGGAGGTTTGGGCCATATTAAGGAATCGTTTACCCTGAAGGATGCTTTGACCCAATGCCTCGAATTTTTAACACCTGCAAGGGATGGCTGTGTTAGCTTTCAGGCTAGGGCCTTGTGGCGGAAAGAATACGCGGCGGGGTGCAAACTCGCATATCCTGGTTCAATTCCAGGCAAGGCCTCCATTCCCTTTTCACCCGCCCTTGACTAGGCAGCGGTGAGGCCGCCCTGTTTTTCAATGAAGCCTACCACATCTTCAACGCCCTTGAGGCGCAGAAGATCGGTGAAAACAAAAGGCCGATCACCGCGCTGCACGCGAGCATCGTGTTCCATCACGCCAAGATCAGCCATCACATGTGGCGCGAGATCGGCCTTGTTGATGATCAACAGGTCTGATCGCGTGATTGCCGGGCCGCCCTTGCGCGGAATTTTCTCGCCCTGGCAAACGGAGATTACATAGAGCGTAATATCGGCCAACTCTGGCGAAAATGTTGCAGAGAGGTTGTCGCCGCCTGATTCAATGAACACCACATCCAAATCCGGAATGCGTTTTACCATTTCATCAATGGCGG
Organism: Hyphomicrobiales bacterium; assembly: GCA_043731995.1. Taxonomy (GTDB): domain Bacteria; phylum Pseudomonadota; class Alphaproteobacteria; order Rhizobiales; family Aestuariivirgaceae; genus Aestuariivirga. The sequence goes on along the minus strand of JAYTIG010000363.1, from coordinate 6,158 downwards.
CCAGATTGATCGAGGCATCCTCACGGATGGCCGTGTGCGGGCAGCCGCCTGTTTCGACACCCATGATGCGCTCTTCCGGCAAGGCCTGAAGGCGGTTGAGGATCAACGCGTCTTCTTTGGTGTAAATGTCATTGGTGATGGCAGCAATGGAATATTTCCCGCGCATCGCCTTGCAGAGTTTTTCTGTCAGCGTTGTCTTGCCGGAACCCACAGGCCCACCGATGCCAACACGAAGTGGGCCATTCTTCATGTGCGGAACATCCGCGAATACAGGTTTTCGTGCAGCATGGAGGCCATGTCTCCACCCACCGTTGAACTGCCCAAATCCTTCAGCGTGGCTTTGGACGCGCGGTCAGCCACGCGCTCGATCACCGGCGCGAGGTTCTTCATGATTTCCAGGCCTTTGGTTTGCCCAAGCGGAACAAGGCGCACAGCCACCGAAACCTGCGTGGCCACAAAATTTTGGATGAAAGCCAACAAAGCCTCATTAGCCACAAGACCTGCTGCATGGCAGGCCGAGCCTGCTGCAACAGGATAGGCCATGTTGCCCGTGAGGACGAGATTGTCGAACCAGATGCGCGCTGCCGCCCAGAAATTCTGGCCCAGTTGCATTGTCTCCTGATAGCGCTCGGCCGAACCTGCCATGGCTTGCGCCAGCTCGTTGAGGTGAGCCGTGTTTTCATGCCAGCAGCGGGCAAACAGCACAGCGTCATTCCAGGCCGAACCCATTTCCAGCATGTCCTTGATCCAGCCCTCAACATCGGTGGGTGAGCGTACCTTGCCAGCGGTGATCGCCTGCTCCAAACCGTTGGAATAAGCAAAACTGCCGATGGGAAAGGTGGGCGACATCCAGTTGAGCAACATCAACATCTGCGAAGGATTAGTGAGCATGTGAATAGGCCCCATGTTCTGGCGAGAATTTCTCGCGCGTGTTGATAACTGTGGCGCCCAGGCCTTCCAGCATGCGCGCGATGACGGCGTCTGGCCGGATCAGGATGCGGCCTTCCTCTATCTGCGCTTCCAGATGCCGATTGCCAATATGCCATGCAAGTTGCACCAGATGAACAGCATCGTTCCCCCGCACCTCCAGCAAATCTTCGGGTTGGGCTGCAATTTGAATGAGGCGGCCATCCTCCAGCACAAGGCAATCGCCATCTTCCAGCTTCACCGGCTTGGCGAAATCGATAAGCACTTCGCTGCCGTCATTCAGAATGATCAGCTTGCGCCGCAGATGCCGCGCCTGGGCCTCAAGCTCAATCCCGGCCCAAGGCTTTTCGGTAACGAAGCCCGCGCGAACAAATGAAGTGGCGCGCAGGATCATCGTCAAAACAGGAAATACCTTTGCGTCATCGGCAAGGTTTCAGCAGGCGCGCAGATCAGCAATTCTTCATCGGCGCGCACCTCATAGGTTTCGGCATCCACTTCGATCTTGGGCATGGCGTTGTTGAGTACCATGTCTTTCTTGCCGATGCCGCCGCGGGTGTTCTTCACAGCCACCATTTGTTTGGCCGTGCCAAGGCGCTTGTGCAATCCACTGGCTAACGACGACTGCGAGACAAACACCACGGAAGAAGACGTGAGCAATTTTCCGAAGCTGGCAAACATCGGGCGGTAATGCACTGGTTGCGGCGTGGGGATCGACGCATTGGGATCGCCCATCGGAGCAGCCGCAATGGAGCCACCCAGCAACACCATCTCGGGTTTCACGCCAAAGAAGGCCGGGTTCCACAGCACCAGATCAGCCCGCTTGCCGATGGCAATGGAACCCACTTCATGCGAGAGGCCCTGCGCAATCGCAGGGTTGATCGTATATTTGGCGATGTAACGCCGTGCGCGGAAATTGTCGTTGCCCTTATCCTCCGGCAGAGCACCTCGCTGCTCTTTCATCTTGTGCGCCGTCTGCCAGCAACGGATGATCACCTCACCCACGCGGCCCATGGCCTGGCTGTCGGACGAGAACATCGAGAAAACGCCCATATCATGCAGAATGTCTTCGGCCGCAATCGTCTCCTTGCGGATGCGGCTTTCGGCAAAGGCAATGTCTTCGGCAATACGTGGAGACAAGTGGTGGCACACCATCAGCATGTCGAGATGCTCGGCAATGGTGTTGATGGTATAGGGCCGCGTCGGGTTGGTGGACGAGGGCAGCACATTGGGAAGCGAAGCCACCTTGATGATATCCGGCGCATGGCCGCCGCCAGCACCTTCCGTATGGAAAGTGTGGATGGTGCGGCCTTTGAAGGCGGCAACAGTCGCCTCAACAAAACCGCTCTCATTCAATGTGTCGGTGTGGATGGCCACTTGCACATCATGCTCATCCGCCACCGAGAGGCAGCAATCAATGGCAGCAGGCGTTGTGCCCCAATCCTCATGCAGCTTCAAACCGCAGGCCCCGGCCAAAACCATTTCTTCCAGCGCAGCGGGCAGCGAGGCATTGCCCTTGCCCATGATGCCGAGGTTCATCGGGAAAGCATCCGCCGCCTCGATCATGCGCTCGATGTGCCACGCGCCGGTGCAGGTGGTGGCCAGCGTGCCGTGCGCGGGGCCCGTGCCGCCGCCCAGCATGGTCGTGATGCCGGAATAAAGCGCTTCTTCAATCTGCTGTGGTGCAATGAAATGGATGTGGCTGTCGATGCCGCCCGTCGTGAGAATCTTGCCTTCGCCCGCGATGATCTCGGTCGATGGCCCAATGATGATGGTGACAGCGTTTTGTGTGTCCGGATTGCCCGCCTTGCCAATGGCGGCGATGCGCCCTTCTTTCAACCCAATGTCGGCCTTGTAGATGCCGCTATGATCCAGCACCAACGCATTGGTGATGACAGTATCCATAGCACCCTGCGCCCGCGTCGTCTGGGATTGGCCCATGCCGTCGCGGATCACTTTGCCTCCGCCGAATTTCACTTCCTCGCCATAAAGTGTGAAATCCTTTTCCACTTCGATGATGAGATCCGTGTCGGCCAGCCGCACCTTGTCGCCTACCGTGGGGCCGTACATCTGGGCATAGGTTGCGCGTGAAATCTTGGCCATTACAGCGCCCCCATGATCTTTTGTTGAAAGCCATAAACCTTGCGCGCGCCACCCAGTGGCACCAGCGTCACTTCGCGGCGCTGGCCCGGCTCAAAGCGCACGGCAGTGCCCGCCGCAATATCAAGCCGCATGCCGCGCGCTTGTGAGCGGTCAAAGCTCAGGCCTTCATTGGTTTCAAAGAAATGGTAGTGGCTGCCCACCTGAATGGGCCTGTCGCCGGTGTTTGAAACTTCGATGGTGACAGTCCTGGCGCCCTTATTGAGTTCAATATCGCCTGAAACTGTAATGATTTCGCCGGGGATCATATGTGGCCTCTAGCGTATGGGGTGGTGGACGGTCACAAGCTTTGTGCCGTCCGGAAAGGTGGCTTCACCTGAACATCGTGGATCATGTCGGCAATGCCATCCATGCAGTCGGCGCGTGTCACCACATGGGCCGCACTCTGCATCAAGTCAGCCACCGATTTCCCATCGCGAGCACCCTCAACCACAAACTCGGTGATGAGGGCGATGGCTTCGGGGTGGTTAAGCTTCACGCCGCGTTCTTTGCGCGCGCGCGCCACGAGGGCAGCCATGGCCACCAGCAACTTGTCTTTCTCACGCGGTGTCAACTGCATGAATTTTCCTCACAACGCCCAAACGCGCGGCACGCCCTTGCCGCCCGTTGCGGCAGCAATGGACTTGGCCAACGCTTTCTTGAGTTTCAAACCATCTTCTGCGGCAAGCCTAGCAACTAGCTTGCCATTCCAGCAAGACACCGCGCCAATTTCGGCAATGGCACTTGCAATAACTGGCGCACGCATCTCAACGTCAGGTGAAATCAGGAGAACTGTGGCAAAGGCCCGCGCGCCAGCGAGGCCCGCAGGGCTGCACGGCAGGCTTGGCCCCAGTTTGAAGCGTTCGGCATGAACCAGCTTTCCGGCGCAGTGAATATTCCAGTTATCAGCGATATCGCAGCATGTGACCACTTCGCCCATCGCCGTCCGGCCCAGTACAAAGCTTTCAACGATCAAGAGCTCCGACCCAGCTGCAAGTTGGGCTTCAATGCTCCGCGTAAAACGGCTGCCTTCAAACAGAATGGTTTCTTGCGGTAACCAATGCAATGCAGCACTCTCGGCCACTTCAAACTGGCAGGATATTTCAGCGGGCGGCCCCAGGCTGCGGTAGACGCGTTCGGAAGCTTGGCCTGAAAGGGCGAGGCGCGCATTCTGCTCAACCGCAAGATCAATTTCGATTTTGTCGCCACCCGCCAAGCCACCGCTGGTGTTGATCAAAATGGCTTCATCACTGCCACGCGGAATGCGCAGTTTGGAAGCGCCAGATTCACGGTAGTCCATCACACCGCCTGTGCCAAAACGCAGGCGCATTTCGCCCACGCTCCGTTCGGCCAGCAATGCAGAAATTCCATTCATGCGAGTGAGGATAGGATGAACTTGCGCCAAATACCAAGCATGTCATTTGGCATATGCAAAATGGGTTCAGCGCAGTCGCTAGGCTTGCAGCTTTCTGATACAGTCGCGCCAACCTGCCAGTTTGCGGTTGCGCTCGCTTGCGGCCATTTTGGGCGTGAACTTTTTTTTGCTCTTCCAGCTTTTGGCGAATTCGCTTGGAGGCGGCAACAACCCTGCCTGCAACCCTGCCAGATAGGCCGCACCCAGCGCCGTGGTTTCCAGAACTTTTGGGCGCTCCACCGGGGCGTTCAGAATGTCGGCCAGAGTTTGCATCGTCCAATCAGATGCGGCCATGCCACCATCAACTCGCAATACGGTCTGCCCGGCTTTGCCCCAATCCCTCTGCATTGCCTCCAACAGGTCTTGCGTCTGGTAGCACACCGATTCCAGGGCCGCCTTGGCCAGCTCCTTGTTGGTTGTGGCGCGTGTCAGGCCGAACAGGGCGCCACGCATATCGGCATTCCAATAGGGGGCACCAAGGCCCACGAAGGCAGGCACCAGATAGACATTTTGCGCCTTGTCCGCAGCCCGCGCCAATGCCCCAGTATCCTTTGCAGACTTGACCACTTTGATGCCATCGCGCAACCATTGTACGGCTGCCCCGGCAACGAAAATCGAACCTTCCAAAGCGTAAGTGCGTTTGCCGTTCAGCTGATAGGCCAGGGTTGTGAGCAGGCGATTGCGTGAAACCACGGGCTTGTCACCCGTATTCAGAATTGCAAAGCAGCCTGTTCCGTATGTCGATTTCATCATGCCGGGCCGGAAACAGGCTTGACCGATGGCCGCCGCATGTTGATCACCTGCCACGCCGCCAATGTTTATTGCGGCACCGAACAGCTTCTTTTCGGTCAGGCCAAAGTCTGCGGCACAATCCTTGATCTCTGGCAAAAGGGCGCGTGGCACATGGAGTGCCGCCAACAACTCATCATCCCATGTTCCAGTGTGGATATTATAGAGCAGTGTCCGGCTGGCGTTCGTTGCGTCCGTGGCATGAACCTTGCCGCCTGTGAGCCGCCAAATCAAAAACGAGTCCACGGTGCCAAAGCATAGTTCGCCCTTCTCAGCGCGCAAACGTGCGCCTTTCACGTTGTCCAACACCCAGGCGACCTTGGTTCCAGAGAAATAGGGGTCAAGCAGCAACCCGGTCTTCTGCGTGACCATGGCCTCCAGCCCCGTTGCCTTCAGCGCCTTGCAAATTTCTGAAGTGCGGCGGTCTTGCCAAACAATGGCTTTGTAAATCGGTTTGCCTGTTTGCCGATCCCAAACCACGGTTGTCTCGCGCTGGTTTGTGATTCCAATCGATTTGATATCTTGAGCCCTGATGCCAGCCTTCTTGATGGCGATTTTCGCTGTTGCCAAAACCGTTTTCCAGATTTCTTCGGCATCGTGCTCCACCCAGCCGGAGGCCGGGTAATGTTGTTTGAATTCCCTCTGCCCACTCGCCTTCGGGGAGAGTTTTTGGTCGAAGACAATTGCCCGCGTGGAGGTGGTGCCTTGATCGATTGCCAGAATATAATCAGCCATTCTCCAACTTTCCCAGATATTCCGAGTTGGCTGTCCGGACCGGTGAAATTAGCCACATTTGGCGCGCCATACAGGATAAAAACACTAACATTTATGTCCTTGAAATTCCTATCTGATATTCCGGGTAGCTAGTGGGATTGTCCATAACTCTTTAGCG
>JAYTIG010000362.1:0-10836 GCA_043731995.1 Hyphomicrobiales bacterium | reverse complement strand
GCATCGTGCGCGGTGAAAAACTTGGGCTACCGTTTCATGGCGCTGACGTGCACCGCAAGGTTGATGGCGCCTTGGGCCTTGTGGAAGCAACGGGTTTGGCGCACCGCCCCTTCGCTGAACTTTCAGGCGGAGAAAAACAACGTGTTCTTCTGGCTCAGGCTCTGGTGGATGAACCGCGGTTGCTTTTGCTGGATGAGCCCTTGCTCAATCTCGATCCCGGCCAGCAGCGCAACGTGGTGGATCTGGTCAAACATCTGCAAGTGACGCTGGGCCTGCCCGTTATTTTTTCGTCGCATGAGCTCAATCCCTTGTTGGGCTCAATAGACCGTGTGCTTTATCTCGGCCATGGTGAGGCGGCCATCGGCGTGGTGGATGATGTGATCACAGCGCCTATTCTCTCAAGGCTTTACGATGCGCCAATCGAGGTTCACAAGGTGGGTGGGCGCATCTTTGTCATGTCAGGAAATGTGGAAATGGAACGTGACGCGCACCGCCATGAACATGGCGGCGAACAGGGGCACGAGGGCCACAGCCATGTTTGAATATGATTTCATGCGAATGGCATTTGCCGCCGCCACGTGTGTGGCCTTGGTCGCAGGCCCCGTTGGCTATTTTCTGGTGCTGCGGGGCCAGACTTTTGCAGGCCATGCGCTGGCCCATGTTGGTTTTGCCGGGGCCACCGGCGCAATCTTGTTTGGCCTGTCTCCGATGATTGGCCTTCTGTCTCTCACACTGCTGGCTGGCCTGGGCATGGGCCTGCTGGGTGAAAAGCTGGCCAATCGTGATGTTGCTATCGGCTTTGTTTTGGTTGCAGCCTTGGCTCTCGGGTTGCTGTTCCTTCACTTCTATACGTCTTCCGCCACACAAGCTTCGGCACTGCTGTTTGGTAATATTCTTGCGATCACTGCGGGAACATTGAAGCTTCTCGCGGCTGTCTGCACGCTATGCCTGATGGTGCTTCTGGCCATGTCCCGCCGCCTGCTCTTCGTAAGCTTGCAGCCTGAATTGGCGGAGGCCAAAGGCATCAGCATCAGGCAATCAGCAGTGATCTTCATGGTGCTGGTGGCCCTGGCAACAGCCGCTTGTTCGCAGATTTTGGGTGTGCTTCTTGTCTTCGCCTTGATGGTGGGGCCGGGTGCCACAGCGCTGCGCTTTGCCATTTCACCTGCAAAGGGCATGGCCCTGGCCGCACTTCTGGCACTTGTTGACTGTTGGGCCGGCCTGTCACTGGCCTATGTTACGGATTGGCCTGTCAGCTTCTGGATCACGGCCACGAGTTTATTGATTTATGGAGCAACAATCCTGTTGCAGAGACAAGGTGCTGGTTACGTCCATGCTTAGGCTGGCATCCATTGCAATGTTGCTGCTGGCGTTTTGGCCCGCCGGAGCAATGGCACATCCGCATGTCTGGGCCGATATGCGTTCTGAACTGCTGATCAATGATGCAGGCCTCATCACTGGCGCACGCGTGGAATGGACCACCGACAAAGCCTATGCCAAAGACGCTCTGGGCATTTTCAAGAAACAGCCCGACGGCGGCTATGGCGTGGAAGATCTGGCAAAGCTGACCGAAGAAAATCTTTCGGCCCTTGCCGACTATGGCTACTTCATCAATTTCCGCTTCAACGGTGAAAAACAGAAAATCGGCAAGGCCCAGGAAGGCTTGCAAACCTATAATCCGGCAACGGGCCGGCTGACGTTGCTCTTCTCCGTGCCGCTGCTGGAATCGCTTGATCCGGGCAAGGGCCAGGTTCAACTCAAAGTCTATGACCCCGAATTCTTCATCGATTTTGAATATGTGGCACAAAAGCCCTTGTTGATCTCAAAGCCGTTGCGCGCGGGCTGCGTTGCCAAACTTTTGCCCATTCCCAGTGACACACAGATTGATCAAACCAAAGCCATGCTGGCCACCAAGGGGCGTGATTGGAAACCGGAGAACGAAGAGGATTTTGGCTCCATGTTTGCACAAGCCACGGAAGTGACATGCACACAATGAAGAAAGTGATATTCGCCTTTCTGCTGGCCTGCAGCGTAGTGCTGGCGCTTGGCACAATCAGCGGCGGTGCGCGCGCGGAAGGCGCGCAGGTGGATAGCCGCCGCCTTATGGTGCCGCCCAGGAATGCCGATGGCACCATCAATGCCCCACCGATTTGGCAAGACCCGGTATTGTGGGCCCGCGATGAGCAGCAAAATTTCTACGGGCAAATGTCCAAGGCCATGCGCCAGCTGCACGGGGGCAATGATTGGGCACCGGCCCTCACCCTGATGTTTCTATCATTTGGCTATGGCGTGTTTCACGCCGCAGGCCCGGGCCATGGCAAGGCCGTGATTTCAGCTTGGCTGTTGGCCACGGAAAATGATCTGCGGCGCGGCGTGCTTGTGGCGTTGATGAGCGCCATTGTGCAAGCGGTAACGGCCATTACACTTGTTTCTGCGGTACTGCTTCTTGTGTCGGGAGCAGGCTCTGCAGCCAGGGACATGGCTGCTTATCTTGAGAGCGCGAGCTTCGCGCTCATTGCCGCCATGGGAGCCTATCTCGTGTGGACAGGCCTTAAGGCAATGGGTTGGCGCTTGCCACAAATGCTTCCAACGCCCGCCGCTACGAATGCCACGGTGGGCAACTCACACCACCATTTTGAAATCACCAATCCGCTGCCGGCACAAGCGGGCCATGTTCACGGGCCTGATTGTGGATGCGATCACGCGCATCTACCTGCGGCTGCTGATGTCAGGCAAGCATGGAGCTGGGGCAAGGCATTCTCCCTGGCTTTCGCCGTTGGCATAAGGCCCTGCACGGGAGCACTTCTGGTTCTGATTTTCGCCAATGCACTGGGCCTCTATTGGGCGGGCGTTCTTTCCACCTTTGTCATGGCCTTCGGAACTTTCCTCACGGTGTCGGCGGTGGCCTCAATCGCGGTCTATTCAAAAAAACTGGCGCAGCGTTTGGCCGCGCGCGATACGCGGTGGCTGGGCCGCCTTGCCACCACATTGCGGCTGGGTGGAGGGATTGCGATTTTTCTGTTCGGCGCGGTGCTTTTCATGGCCTCGCTTTCCGGCCCTGTTGGAAACATGTAGTGACAGCCTGTCCCATTCGATTTTTTTGACCAAATGATCACGGCATGCTTAGCTTGATGCCAGGGCCCGTGAAGGGCAGTCGAAAACAGGGAGAACATCATGAAATCAAAAACCACCTTGGCCGCCATTTTCCTGGCGGGAACCATGCTGATGGCAACGGGTGCCATGGCCAAATCACTGGTCTATTGCTCGGAAGGCTCCCCGGAAAATTTCACCCCCGCAATCAACACCACCGGCACAAGTTTTGATGCCGCGCGCCCGGTTTACAACAAGCTGGTTGAATTCACCCCCGGCACCACCCAAACCATGCCCGGTCTTGCAGAAAAGACAGACGTGTCTGCCGACGGCCTCACGCTCACCTTCCATTTGCGCAAGGGCGTAAAGTTTCATTCCGGTGTGAACGGCTTCACGCCGACGCGCGATTTCAACGCAGACGATGTGTTGTGGTCCTTCGCCCGTCAGTCTGACGAAAATAACCCTTGGCACAAGGTTTCCGGTGGCAGCTTTGATTACTTCAGCGACATGGGCATGCCAGACCTGATCGACTCGATCACCAAGTCCGACGACAACACGGTGGTGCTGAAGCTGAAGATACCGAATGCACCGATCCTGGCGAATCTCGCCATGGATTTTGCCACCATTCAATCTGCCGAATATGCCGATTTCCTGATGAAGAAGGGCACGCCCGAACAGTTTGACCAAATCCCTGTTGGCACCGGCCCCTTCTCCTTCGTGGATTACCAGAAGGATGCCGTGATCCGTTTCAAGGCCAATCCGAACTATTGGAACGGCAAGCCCAAGGTCGATGACCTTGTTTATGCCATCACACCCGACGCAACAGCCCGCTATGCCAAGATGCAGGCTGGCGAATGCCAGGTGATGATTGCGCCAAACCCGGCCGACCTTCCCGCCATGATGAAGGACGCCAATATCAACCTCATCCAGCAGGCCGGCCTCAACATCGGTTATCTGGCCATGAACGCGCAGAAGCCGCCGTTTGACAAGCCGGAAGTGCGCAAGGCCATTGCCATGGCGATCGATCGCGGCGCGATCCTGAAAGAAGTTTATCAGGGTGCTGGCCAGCAGGCCAAGAACCCAATCCCGCCAACCATGTGGTCTTATGACAAGGACGCGCAGGACATTGCGTTTGATCCTGCCGCCGCCAAGGCTGCGCTGGAAAAGGCGGGCGTGAAAGATCTGCAAACCGATCTGTGGTGGATGCCGGTGCAACGCCCTTACAATCCCAATGCCAAGCGCATGGCCGAAATGATGCAGGCCGATCTTGAGAAGGTGGGCATTCATGCCAAACTGGTGTCTTACGAATGGGGCGAATATCGCAAGCGCGCCCAAGCTGGCGAACACCAGATGGCACTTTTGGGCTGGACGGGCGACAATGGCGATCCAGACAATTTCCTCTCCGTGCTCCTGGGCTGCGGCAAGGACGGCAAGCCCAATAGCAACAACATTCCCAAGTGGTGTGACACCAAGTTCCAGGAAGATGTGAACAAGGCCGTCACACTCTCGGATCAGGCAGAGCGCACCAAGCTCTATGTTGATGCACAGAAGATCGTGGATGCGCAGGTGCCTTGGCTGAACATCGCCCATTCCACGGTTTTCGAACCTGTCAGCAAGAAGGTGACTGGCTACAAGGCCAGCCCGCTTGGCAGCCACGAGTTCTGGAACGTGGACGTGGCTGAGTAACGCCCTCGATACCCCTCTCCCTTCGAGGCCGCGTGCCGCGGCACCTCAGGGTGAGGGGTATCATTTCTGACCTCATGCAGAGGTGCCTTGCGCAGCAAGGCCTCGAAGCATGGGCCACAGACTCAAATGCTCCGCTTTCTCATCAAACGACTGGCACTCACCATCCCCACTTTTGTGGCGCTGATGTTCGTGACCTTCATGTTGTTGCGCATGGTGCCCGGCGATCCCATCGAGGTGCGCCGTGGCGAACGCGGCATATCACCGGAGCGGCTGGCTGAACTGCGTCATGAAATGGGGCTCGATCAATCAATCGTGAAACAGTTCTTGGACTACGCCTGGGCCATTGTTCACGGTGATTTCGGCACATCGATCATTTCAAAAACGCCCATCACCCATGAATTCTTCACGCTTTTCCCCGCAACGCTGGAACTTTCAATTTGCGCGGGGCTCTTTGCAATTCTGTTGGGAATTCCAGCAGGCGTGATTGCTGCCGTAAAGCGTGGCAAGTTTTTTGACCAGGCACTGATGACAACGGCACTGACGGGCTATTCCATGCCCATCTTCTGGTGGGGCCTTGTTCTCATACTTCTGTTTTCCAATACCCTGCATCTCACGCCGGTGTCTGGGCGGGTTGATCTGGTGAAATTTTACTACCCGCAGCACACGGGCCTTCTGCTGGTGGATTCACTGATATGGGGCCCAACAGGCGCCTTCAAGGATGTCGTGAGGCATCTGATCCTGCCCACCATTGTTCTGGGCACGCTGCCTCTGGCGGTGATTGCGCGCATGACGCGCTCATCCATGCTGGAAGTGCTGGAGGAGGATTATGTACGCACCGCGCGCGCCAAAGGCCTCTCGCCCCTGCGTGTTGTTGGCATTCATGCCCTTCGTAACGCGTTCATTCCGGTGGTTACTGCAACAGGCCTGCAAGTTGGCTCACTGCTGGCGGGCGCAGTTCAAACCGAGACCATTTTTTCGTGGCCCGGCGTTGGCCACTGGTTGATCAATTCCATTGCGCGGCGCGACTATCCGGCCCTTCAGGGCGGCATCATGCTGATCGCGGTCATGGTCATTGTGGTCAACCTGCTTCTCGATCTCACCTCTGGCCTTATCAATCCGAGGATTCGCAATGACCGCTGAAGTGATTGCAGCCAAGCCCATGGCGCCGCCTTCTCCCTTTGCCGCCTTCTGGAGTGCATTCACGGAGAACCGTGGCGCAGTCATCGGACTTGTTGTCGTGATGCTCGTGGTGCTGGCGGGAATATTTGCCGGATTTCTGACCCCCTATGATCCTCTGGAACAATATCGCGATGCGGTGAAATTGCCACCCGTCTGGGCTGAAGGTGGGGTATGGGCCCATCCGTTAGGATCAGACCCGCTGGGCCGCGACATGCTGGCCCGCCTGCTTTATGGCTCACGTCTTTCAATCCTCATCGGTCTTTCGGTGATGTTGGTGTCCACGCTGATAGGCATCCTCGTGGGCTTGCTCTGCGCCTGGCGCGGCGGCTTGTTTGATGTGATCGTGCTGCGCGTGATGGATTTGATCCTGGCCATTCCCGATCTGGTTTTGGCTATCATGATCATTGCGGTCATTGGCCCCAATCTCACCAATACCATTGTGGCCATCACCATTGTGTTCCTGCCACGCTACGTGCGCCTGGTGCGCTCATCTGCACAGGTGGAATTGACGAAGGACTATGTGATGGCTGCCAAGGTTTCCGGCGTGCGGCCGCTGCGCCTGATGCTTACGGCGGTTCTGCCCAACTGTGTGGCACCCCTGATTGTGCAGGCGGCCCTCGGCGTTTCCGATGCCATTCTGGAAGCTGCTGGCTTGGGCTTTCTTGGCCTGGGCGCGCAGCCGCCCTCGCCGGAGTGGGGTTCGATGTTGGCTGATGCCAAGGATCTGATCACCTCCAACCCCTGGGTTATGGCCATGCCGGGAATAGCTATTCTGGTCACGGTGCTCGCCATCAACCTGATGGGTGACGGCCTGCGCGACGCGCTTGACCCGCGCCTGCGGCGGAGCTGACCCATGGCCCTGTTGACAATCCGCAATCTCACCGTTGAATTCAAAACTGCGCGTGGGCTTTTCCGTGCCGTTGACCGTGTGTCAATTGATGTAAACATCGGCGAAGTCTTGGCCATAGTCGGCGAAAGCGGCTCAGGCAAGTCGGTCGCCATGTTGGCGGTAATGGGCCTCTTGCCCTGGACAGCGAAAATCACGGCCGATGAAGTGAGTTTTGAGGGCCGCGACTTGCTGGCCATGCCAGCTGCAGAGCGCCGCGCCATCAATGGCAAGGAGATCGCCATGATCTTCCAGGAGCCGATGACCAGCCTGAACCCCTGCTTCACTGTGGGCTGGCAACTTACCGAGACATTGCGCGTTCACGAAAAGATGGGTCGTGCCGCCGCCAGATCCCGCGCCATTGCACTGATGGATGAGGTTGGCATCCCAGCGGCGGGCCAGCGCCTGAATGCCTATCCGCATCAGTTTTCTGGCGGCATGGCCCAGCGTGTGATGATTGCCATGGCATTGGCCTGCGCGCCCAAACTTTTGATTGCCGATGAGCCGACGACGGCGCTTGATGTGACCATTCAGGCGCAAATTCTGGATTTGCTCGTGCGATTGCAAAAGGACAAGGGCATGGGCCTGGTGCTCATCACCCATTCCATGGGTGTTGTGGCCGAAACGGCAGACCGCGTCTCGGTGCAATATGCCGGGCAGAAGGTGGAGGAGCAGGATGTGAAAAGCCTCTTCGCCCATCCGCGCCACCCATACACGGCGGCCTTGCTTTCCGCTTTGCCGGAACGCGCACAGGGCAAGCTTCTGCCCTCGATCAAAGGTGTTGTGCCCGGCCAGTTCGATAGGCCGCAAGGCTGTCTGTTCAGCCCGCGCTGCACCTATGCCACTGACCTCTGCCGGACAACGCCGCCGCATTATATAGGCGGCGCGCTGTGCCACTATCCGTTGGGTGACAAATGACCACGCTGGTTACAGCCCGGGATCTGAAACAATATTACAAGGTGCCACGCGGCGCATTCGCCGAACCTTCAACTTTGAAGGCGGTGGATGGTACAAGTTTTACACTCTCGCGGGGCCAGACATTGGCCGTGGTGGGCGAAAGCGGATGTGGCAAATCCACACTGGCCCGCATGGTGACGATGATTGAATTGCCAACTGCCGGCACATTGCAAATTGATGGCCATGAAATCGTTGGTGCTTCAGCGCAAACACTGCGGGAACTGCGCCCCAAGGTGCAGATGGTATTTCAAAACCCCTATGGCTCGCTCAACCCGCGCCATAAAATTGGCACGATCCTGGAAGAGCCCTTGGTGGTCAACACCACGCTGGCCAAGCGTGAGCGCGAGGAAAAGGCCCGCGCCATGATGGTGGCCGTGGGCCTGAGGCCTGAACATTATGATCGTTACCCCCACATGTTCTCCGGTGGTCAGCGCCAGCGCATTGCCATTGCCCGCGCCCTGATGCTGGAGCCGGAAGTTCTGGTGCTGGATGAGCCGGTTTCAGCCCTGGATATTTCCATTCAGGCACAGGTGCTCAATCTGTTGGCCGATCTGCAAGCCAAACACAATCTGGCCTATCTCTTTATCAGCCATGACCTTTCAGTCGTGCGCCATATCGCCAATGATGTGATGGTGATGTATCTCGGCCATGTGGTCGAACAGGGGCCTGCAGCTGAAGTTTTTGCGCAACCAAAGCACCCTTACACCCAGGCCCTTTTGTCAGCCACGCCACAGGCTGATCCCGAAAGAAAACGCCAGCGCACCGTGTTGAGGGGTGAATTGCCATCACCGCTTGCGCCACCGCCGGGTTGTGCGTTCCATCCGCGCTGCCCCATTGCCTTTGATCGTTGCAGGTTGGATGAGCCAATGTTGATTCAGCATGGAAACTGCAAGGTGGCGTGCCATGCCATTGAAGCTTCAGCCCTGGGCAGTATTGCGCACAGTGGCAGCCGCACCCCGCTCAAATAGTGACGACATATGTTGCGTGAGTATGGTTGAGAAGAGCCTGTTCTGAAGCAAATCTTCGCCAAATATTTCCTTCACTGAGAGCAAGCCGCGCACCAGCTGCCCGGCATCTCGCCCAGCAACATCCGCAATGCCGCGCAACCTTGCCGCCATCGGGTCTTTCACCTCGATGCCCCGGCCCCTTTCATCAATGCCGGTTACATAGCGCATCCATCCCGCCACGCCCAAGGCCAGCCGCGCAATAGGCAGGCCTAGGGCCAACCGCTCGCGGATGGTGCCAAGCAGGCGCTGCGGCAGCTTCTGGCTGCCATCCATGGCAATCTGCCAGGTGCGATGCTTGAGTGCCGGATTGGCAAAACGCTGTAATAGTTTGTCTCGGTATGAAGACAAATCACCAAGGCTTTCCGGCAATGTGGGCATCACCTCTTGGGTCATCAAATCGTGAATGATCGTCCGAAATGCAGGATCGGCAACAGTGTCGTTCACGTATTCATTGCCTGCGAGATATCCGAGATAGGCCAGAGTTGAATGACTGCCATTGAGCATGCGCAACTTCATCAACTCATAAGGCGCCACATCTGAAACCATTTGCACGCCTACGCGCTCAAATTCTGGCCGCCCATTGCAGAACTTGTCTTCAATGACCCACTGGCTGAAAGGCTCTGTCACCACCGGCCAAGCGTCTTCAAATCCAGACTGTTCCAGCACCATTCGCTTGTCTGTGTCTGTCGTGGCGGGGACAATCCTATCCACCATGCACGAGGGAAAGGCCACAGCACGGGCAATATGTTCGGCCAAGCCTCTGTCGCGCAGCGCGGCAAATGCCTGTACCACCCGCGCCGTCACTGCGCCATTGGCGGGCAGGTTGTCGCAGCTGAGGACCGTGAAAGGAGCGATACCGCCGGCGCGCCGCAGCTGGAGTGCCAGTGCCAATATGCCAACGGCACTCACCGGCGCGTCAGGATGAGCGAGGTCATGTAGAATGTCGGGGTGGTTTAGGTCGAGCTGGCCTGTCGCAGGGTCATGTGCATAGCCTTTTTCAGTGATGGTGAGGGAGACGATGCGAATGCGTGGGTCAGTCATTGCCGCCAGCAGTGCCGCCCCTTGTTGGCTGGCGTCGATGACATCAAGCAAGCTGCCGACTACACGAATCTGGCTTCCGCTGCCGTCGCGCGTCACATGCGTGTAAAGAAAATCTTGCGGCGCCAGGGCCTCGCGCGTGCCGGGCTTGCGCAGCGAAGCGCCAACAATGCCCCATGAGGGATCGAACCGCAGCACATCGTCAACATAAGCTGCTACATGTGCACGGTGGAAGGCACCAACGCCGAGATGAACCATGCCGGGAACAACCCGCGCCCTGTCATAGCCAAGCGCAGATGCAGATGTGGCAAGTGAAAGCCGTTCGGACACGTGGTTATCTGATCCTTTGGAAGTTACCCTATCACGCGCCAAGAACCTCTGAATGGCAAAAGGAGGAAGGCAATGAACCTTCCTCCAATTGAACTGCAGCTGTTTGCGTTCAGCGCTTGCTCGCGCTGGTGCTCATGCCGAAGATGGCATAGAGCGGGCAGAAACCCACGAGCCCCGTGCCCGCAAGAACCAGACCTGCGACAATGGAAAGCCAATAGGTCATTGGACTTGCAAAAATAGCCATGGCGGAAAACAGCGGCAGGGCGATGAGCGCGAGGCCCAAGAGAATGCGAATCACGCGATCCGGTTGGCCAACGTTTTTCATGTATCACTCCTTGTGTTGATTAATGGCCTGATCATAGGCCGCTGTACAGGAAATGAATGCGACAAAGTCACATTGGCCCAGGGCTCAATGTTCAGACAGATTCAACAAGGCATTCCGGTTCAGGATCGTTATTTTACCGCGCACAGCCTTGATCCAACCTCGGCGCTGAAATTCATGAAGTTGGCGGCCAATTACTTCGCGCGCAGTTCCCAATTCTGCCGCAAGCTGTTGGTGGGTGATCTTGGTGCTGGCCGAACCTTGTGCAAGTGAAATGAGCCGATGCGCCAGTTTGATATCGAGCCGCGTGAAAGCGACCTCTTCAACCAGTAGAAACAGTT
>JAYTIG010000361.1:0-10842 GCA_043731995.1 Hyphomicrobiales bacterium | reverse complement strand
GGCCATGGCCATCGAGATAGGTGCCTTGCGGGCAATCGGCTTCGCAGCGCCCGGTGCCATTCGACCAAGCCATGCCCAAGGGGCATTCACCGCCATTTTGCAATGCGCCATAATCCGGCACGCAGTGATCGGGGTCACGCAGGTCACGCACATAGCCTTGCGGACAATTGGGCAGTGGCACCTGGTCAAAGCCTTCGGGGCAGCCAAATTCCACCGGCGGTACGCAAAGGCCCGGAACGCCGGGATAACGGATGAAACCCAGCGGACAATCGGGCAGGCAATAATCATCATAAAGCGATTGGCCCGCCGGGCAGGACGGGCGGCCATGATCCACTTCGCCGCAAGTGTTGCAACAGCTACTGACCTGCGGCGTGCAGATTTGCTGGTCATTGGCAAAAGCCGGCGCAGCGGGCATGAGGCTGAAGAAGGAAACAATCGTCCACAGGCTCAACAAGAGCCCTGCAAGCCGAACAGCACGAATAAGCGATTTTCCCGCAACGCGCACCATGGCTCAAGTCCTCCGGACTAAGTCCCCGGAAACTTCATAACAGAAATTTCAGGTTGCTGGAAGTGGTATCACTCCCACTCAATGGTTCCCGGCGGTTTGCTGGTCACATCATAGACCACGCGGTTGATGCCTGTGACTTCGTTGATGATGCGTGTTGCGGTGCGGCCGAGGAAGGCCATGTCATAGGGGAAGAAATCTGCCGTCATACCGTCTACGCTGGTGACTGCACGCAGGGCCAGCACGCGGTCATAGGTGCGGCCATCGCCCATCACACCTACGGTTTGGACCGGCAGCAGAACCGAGAAGGCCTGCCAGATCTTGTCATAGAGGCCCGCCTTGCGGATTTCCTCGATATAGATCGCATCGGCCTTTTGCAGGATGGCCAGCTTTTCGCGCGTGACGCCACCGGGCAGGCGGATGGCAAGGCCGGGACCGGGAAACGGATGGCGGCCAATGAATTCAGGTGGTAGTCCCAACTCGCGGCCCAGTGCGCGCACTTCATCCTTGAACAAATCGCGCAGTGGCTCCACGAGCTTCATATGCATCCGCTCTGGCAGGCCGCCGACATTGTGGTGGCTCTTGATGGTCACCGATGGCCCGCCGGTGAAGGACACACTTTCAATCACATCGGGATAGAGCGTGCCCTGCGCCAGGAAATCCGCGCCACCGATCTTCTTGGCTTCCCGCTCAAACACGTCGATGAAAAGTTTGCCGATGGTTTTGCGTTTCTTCTCCGGGTCAACTTCGCCTTCAAGCGCCGTGATGAATTCTTCGCTGGCATCCACATGAACCAGTGGCAGATTGTAATGTTTGCGGAACATCTCCACCACTTGCGCGGCCTCGTTCTGGCGCATCAGTCCATGATCGACAAGCACGCAGGTGAGTTGATCGCCCACCGCTTCATGAATGAGAACTGCGGCCACGGATGAATCCACACCTCCTGAAAGCCCGCAAAGCACGCGGCCCTTGCCAACTTGCGCGCGGATTTTGGCGATGGCTTCTTCGCGGAAGGCCTTCATCGTCCAATCCGGCTTGCAGCCTGCAATGTTGATTACAAAATTGCGTAGCAACTTGGCGCCGTCTGGGGTGTGATGAACTTCAGGGTGGAACATGGTGGTGTAAATGTGCCGCGCCTCATCCGAAGCGATGGCGAAGGGTGCGTTTTCAGACGTGGCCTTGACGGTGAATCCTTGCGGCAGTTTGGTGACCCGGTCGCCATGGCTCATCCACACGGGATGGCGCTCTCCCACCTTCCAGAAACCCTCGAAGAGCCCGCTGTTTTCCTTAATGGTGATTTCGGCGCGGCCGAATTCTGCAGCATGGCCACCTTCCACCGTGCCACCCAATTGCACGGCTGTGGTTTGCTGGCCATAGCAGATGGAGAGGATGGGAAGCTTTGAGTCAAACACCACTTGTGGGGCGCGGGGCGAGCCTTCGCGTGTGACCGAGTCAGGCCCGCCGGAAAGGATCACGGCTTTGGGTTTCAATCGCTGGAACGCAGCCTCAGCCGATTGGTAAGGGATGACTTCGGAATAAACCCCCATCTCGCGCACCCGCCGCGCGATGAGTTGGGTGACTTGCGAGCCGAAATCGATGATCAAAACTGTGCTGTGCATGGCGGGCGAATAAGGGAATTGGGGGGAGTCTGCAAGGTCGGGCTGGCGCAGGTTTGCCAATGCAGCAAAAACTGTCCAATATTATCTTCCACGACAACGCGCAGGGGGAGCATGAAATGGAAAGCAAAGGCCAAATCGCGCATTTCAACGTGGCACGCCTTCGTCATGCGCCCGGTGATCCGCGGGTAGCGGGCTTTATCGACAATGTTGGCAAGATCAATGCCATCGCTGAGCGCAGTCCGGGCTATGTCTGGCGCTGGGCTGATGAGAGCAAGGCGGTCGGAGGTGTCATTATCTACCAGGCGGCTGATGCCGACCCGCGGTTTGCCATTTCACTTTCCGTTTGGAATTCGGTCGCCGATCTATGGCATTTCGTCAACAAGACTGCTCATGGAAGTTTTCTGCGCAGGCGGGGAGAGTGGTTTGAACCGTGGCCGGGGCCGAACTATGTTGTCTGGTCGCATTCTGACCTTGAACCGCCAAGCGTTGAGGAAGGATGGTTGCGCCTGAGGCGATTGGCCAGTGAAGGTCCAAATGCGGAAGCCTTTGACTTCGCGTTTGCGGGCCTCAATGCGGCGCACTGAGTGGTGTAGAGTTCATACCAATATATCCCACACCAGTTTCACATTCAGCGCAATGATGATGGCGGCAGTGATGGCGGCGATCACTGTGAGCCAGACGGGCGAGACGAGTTTTCCCATCTTGCCGCGCGAGGCGGTAAACTGGACCAGCGGTATGATGGCGAAGGGCAGTTGGAAGGCCAGCACCACCTGCCCGAGCACCAGCAGGAAGGCTCTGCCGCTGGAACCATAATAGATGGTAACCACCACGGCGGGCAGGATGGCGATTGAGCGCGTGACGAGACGGCGTGCCCAAGGCACCATGCGGAAATTGATGAAGCCTTCCATCACAATCTGTCCGGCCAATGTGGCGGTGACAGCGGAATTCAAGCCACAGGCGAGCAGGGCCACAGCGAATAATTTGGGCGCGAGAAGTGAACCCACCAGCGGAGCCAACATTCTTTGTGCGTCACCGATTTCGACGACTCCAGTTTGGCCGGCTTTGTGGAAGGTGGCAGCGGCGAGGATGAGGATGGCCGCATTGACAAAGAGTGCCAGCATCAGCGCAAAGGTGGAGTCAAAGGTGACATAAGCCAGCGCCGTTCGCTTTTCCGCCGGGGTTTCGCCCAAGGTGCGGGTTTGCACGATGCCGGAATGGAGATAGAGATTATGTGGCATGACGGTGGCCCCGATGATGCCGAGCGAGAGGTAGAGCATGCCCGGCTGGTGCAGCAGATCGGTGGTGGGCACAAAGCCTGCGGCAACGCCCGCCCATTCCGGCCTGACCAAAAGCATCTGGAAAATGAAGCAGACGAAGATGATAGCGAGCAGGGCCAGCACAAAGGCCTCCACCTTGCGGAAGCCCAGGCGTTGCAACATCAGCACGATGAACACATCCAGCGCGGTGATGATGACGCCGAGTTCCAGCGGAATATTGAACAGAAGGTTGAGGCCAATGGCGGTGCCCACCACTTCGGCAATATCAGTGGCGATGATGGCCACTTCCGCGAAGAGCCATAGCACCGCCGCAGCGGGCCGCCCATAGGCATCGCGGCAGGCTTGGGCGAGATCGCGCCCGCTTGCCACGGCGAGGCGGCCTGCCAGATGTTGCAGAATGATGGCCATGATGTTGGAGAGCAGCGCCACCCAGAGCAGGGCGTAACCGAATTTCGCACCTGCCGCGATGGAGGTGGCCCAATTGCCGGGATCCATATAGCCCACCGACACCAGAAAGCCGGGGCCCAGAAAAGCGAAAGCCTTGCGGATGAAGCCGGCATTTTGCGGCACGGCCACCGAGCGGAACACTTCGGCGAGCGAGGGCGCGGTGCTCTCGCGGAGCCAGCTTGGCTTGAGATTGGTGGGCATATCCATGCCGAAAGTTTAGCATTGTCTAAACCTTATGCAATAGGCTAAATTGACCGTCATGAAGCGCAAGATTGCATCCAGCACACTGCGTAGTGCTGCTTTCAGCCGCACCCGGGCTGACCATTCCAGTGAGCTGGCACATGATTATTGTGAGTTGATTGCCGAATTGATTGACGAGAAGGGCGAGGCGCGCTGCACGGATGTGGCGCTTCGGCTGGGCGTGGCCAATGCCACAGTGGCCAAGACCATGAAGCCCCAGGCGGAGCAGGGGCTGGTGGAACAAGAACCCTACCGCGCCATATTTCTTACTGGCGAGGGCTGGAAGATTGCCGAAGATGGCAAACGCAAACACGCAATCGTGCAGAATTTCCTGCTGGCCTTGGGGGTTTCGGCCAAAGTCGCACAAGTGGATGCCGAGGGCATGGAACACCATGTGAGCGATGAAACGCTGAAAGCCATGGCGCGCTTTCTGGCACGGAGTTGAGCCTGCGGAAATGGAAAACCCGCAGCCTTGTTCAGGCCACGGGTTTCAATTTGATATTGCGCCAGATTGGCAGTCTTATGGGCAGTGGCGATAGCGACCAGAGGCAGTGACATACATGCCCGTGCTTGGATCATAAGAGCGATAGCGGGAGATGCAGTAATCAACTGCACGTGGGCGATGCATGGGGCGGTCATAAATGCGCTGGCCCTGGCTCATGCAACGGTAGAAGGCTTCGTCATAAGCGCCACGGTCAATATGGCCCTGGGAGCCTGCAGCACCCAAAACGCCACCAGTTACACCGCCGATGGCAGCACCTGTGCCGACGTTGCTGGCATGGCCCTGGCCAGTTACGGCGCCAACGATGCCGCCGAGAACTGCGCCGCCAACGACCCCACCGACAACAGCACCGGGGTCGCCCTGACGGAAGGCCACACGGCGCGCATAGTCGTCACATTGGGCCCGGCGACCATAGCCTTGAGCATCAGCTGCGGGTGCGGCCAACATCAGGCTGGTCAAACCGCCAATGATGATCAGTGATTTCATAATCATATTTTTTTCTCCGTTGATGTGACGCGCAAACCAACTGAATAACGCGCTGTCGGGCTTTCAGTTCCGACTATAATTGGCTTTTTTTGAGGCATGGTTGCGAATGCTGAAATGCAGGAATGGTGGGGGCAACAGGGATCGAACCTGTGGCCACTCCGATGTGAACGGAGTGCTCTACCGCTGAGCTATGCCCCCACGTGTAAAGCAGGCTGGCGTATAGGGTGCCATTTTCCATTCGTCAATAACGAGAGTCGGGTGCTCCGGCGAAGGCATCCACCGGGCTGGAGCCGGTGAATTTCTCATCGCCGCAGATGGCATTGGCGGCGGCGCGTTGGGCCACTTCAGCGGTGGAATAGGCGTTCACCAGGGCGGGGATGCGTGGTGCATCTCGCAGGAAGTAAGGATGCCCAAAGGCGACCATGAGCGTTGGAATGTCGTGCCAAAAGCGGGCCATTCCGGTGTCCAGACCCTGATGTTCAGCCAGCCAATCAATGTGAATGTGGCTGAGTCCGAGGGAGGATTCCACCGCCATCACATAGAGCAGCAGATCGGCGCTTTCCTTCGTGGGTGGATTCTTGGGATCGAAAGGACGCAGCTCAAAGCCACGCTTTTTCAATTCATCCAAGAAAGCCGTCATCTCCTTGCGTGGCGCGCCGGGGAACATGCCGGGTGCGCCACGGCCCACCACCACAACGCGCCGATGCTTGGTGACAGAGAGTGGCAAGAGCTTGTGAATGTCTTTCACTTTGGTGATGGATTTCTGCGCCGCCTTTTGTGCAACTTCGAGATGGGCTTTAGACTTGATGAGGTGCTGCGCTTGATCCAATGGCGCAATGCGCTGGGCGACGGATTTTTTGTGCAGGCCAAGTGCCGCCTTGAGTGCCAGGATTCGGGTGACGGCATCTTCAAGGCGCTGTTCGCTGAGGCGCTTCTCCTTCAGACCCTTGAGCATGAAGGCAAGATCAGCCTCCGGGTTGGATGAGAATAGGAACACATCGCAGCCATTCTCAATCACTTCTGGCACTTGTTGCGCGCGTGCGCTGAAGGAGGTGAGGCCGCCCATGGGCGTGGCATCGGAGATGATCAAGCCATTGAAGCCCAGGTCCTGGCGCAGCAATTGCAAGTTCAGGTGCTTGTTGACTGATGCCGGGCGCAGGCGTTCCAAACCCTCTGCCACACGCTTCTTTTTCATGTAGGCAGGCAGCGCAATATGAGCCGACATGACGCTGAGCACGCCCTGATTGATCACGGCACGGTAAAGCTTGCCGAAAGTGCTTTCCCACTGCGGCATGGAGAGTGGGTTCACGGTGGTGACCAAATGCTGGTCGCGCGCATCATAGCCTTCGCCAGGCCAATGCTTGGCGGTGGCGGCGATGCCGTTCTTTTGCAGCGTGGCAATATGGGCCTTGGCTTGTGCCGCGATGCGTTTCGGGTCTGAGCCATAAGAGCGCGTGCCGACGATGGCGCTTTCGGTGGCTGCGTTTATGTCGATGCAAGGTGTGAAAGACCAGTTGAAACCCAGCGCCTTGGCCTCATCACAGACCGCTTGCAGCAGTGCTGAACTCAACTTTGGATCGTTGGCGGCAGCGAGGCCAAGATTATTGGGGAATTGCAACATGGCCGGAGAGCCGTGGCCGCCGCCTTCGATATCGCCTGTAATGAAGGGCGGGATTTCAGCGGCTTCCAATGCCTGTCTTGTGGCGGCATGGGCTGCGGCCAAATCCGGCCCCATGAAGCGGTGAATGCCGCCGGGTTTCATGGACGAGAGTTTCGCCATGCTGGCAAGATCATCGCCGATGGTGATGTGGACGAAAAGCTGGCGGATCTTGTCTTCCGTGTTCATGGCATCACGGGTTTTTTTGACCCAGGCAATGTCTTCCTTTGAAAGGTTGAACGGCTTTTTTGCGAGCGTGGATTCGAGTGTCATGGTTTGCCCGTTGAATTGTTGTGGCAACCAAACTATGGCTTTGCGCCATGGATGAGCAACATGTTTCTGGCCGGGTGACGATTGACCTTGGCGCACTGAAAGCCAACTACAAGACTTTGGCTGATCTGGCGCCGCGGGCCGAGACGGGTGCCGCCATCAAGGCTGATGCTTATGGCCTGGGTCTTGAAGCCTGTGCTGGCGCTCTTTGGGAAGCCGGATGCCGCAGTTTTTTTGTGGCCCGTCCGCGTGAAGGGGAAGAGTTGCGGAGCGTTCTGCCCGAAGCGCGGATTTTTGTGCTGGATGGGCTTTATGCGGGGCAGGTGGCTTATTATCTCCAGCACCGGTTGACCCCGGCCTTGATTTCGCTGGAGGAGGCGCGCGAATGGGCGGCGCAAGCTGGCGGCGCACCCTGCGCCATTCATGTGGACAGCGGCATCAACCGCGTGAGCTTCTCGGTTGAAGCATTGGCCGCGCTTGTGGCCGAAAAGCTGCCGCTCAATATTGTGCTGTTGATGAGCCATTTGGCCTCATCCGAAGACCGGGACAATTCCTTCAACGAGGAACAACGGCAGCGATTTGAAAAGGCGCGGGCGTTCTTGCCGGGTGTAAAGGCCAGCTTTGCCAATTCTTCCGGCGTGTTTTTGGGCGATGGGTTTGTGCTCGATCTCACGCGTCCTGGCGTTGCGCTTTATGGTGGCAATCCTCAGCCGGGCAAGACCAACCCGATGAAGCCGGTGGTGACATTGGAGGCACGGGTGATGCAGGTGCGCGACGTGCCAGCAGGCGAAGCCACAGGCTATAATTCAACATGGCGGGCCGCGCGTGACAGCCGCATCGCACTGCTGGGTGCTGGTTACCGCGACGGCATTCCACGGCGGATGAGTTCGATTTTTGGCGGCGGGGCACAGGTGTGGATCAAGGGCGAGCGCTTTTCCATTGTTGGCCGCGTTTCGATGGATATGGTGGCCGTGGATGTGACAGGCAGTGCTGTGCAGCGCGGCGATTGGGCCGAATTCTTTGGTTCCAACATTACGCTTGATGATGCTGCCGCAACGGCTGGCACCATTTCATGGGAGCTTCTCACCCATCTGGGCAACCGCTATGCTCGGCGCTATCTGAAATGAGAATCGAAGACCTCAACATATTTGCGGCTGTGGGCCGGTTGGCACTGGCGCTGCTGGCCGAGATTGGCCGTGCCACGTTGTTCGCCAAGGATGCGCTGCTGGTTGGCCTCACCCCGCGCTATTATACTGCGCAAATTTTGGCGCAGCTGTTCCGGGTGGGTTATACATCCTTGCCTGTGGTGGCGATGACGGCTTTTTTCACGGGCGGTGCCTTGGCCTTGCAAATCTACACTGGCTCATCCTCCACCACCGCAGAAACGCTGGTGCCTTCAATTGTGGCCGTGGGCATCACGCGGGAACTCGGCCCCGTATTGGCCGGGTTGATGGTTTCTGGCCGGGTGGGCGCTTCCATCGCTGCTGAACTCGGCACCATGAAAGTGACCGAACAAACAGACGCATTGGTGACACTTTCCACCAATCCGTTGAAATATCTGGTGGGGCCGCGACTGGTTGCAGCTGTTATCTCGCTGCCGCTTTTGGTGCTGATCGGCGACATCATCGGCATCATGGGCGGTTATGTGGTGGGCACACGCAGTCTTGGATTTAACGGCACAGGCTTTATCAAGACCACGTCTGACGCTCTGCATTCAGATGACGTGACCTCCGGCCTGATCAAGGCAGCGGTATTTGGTTTCATCATTGCGTTGATGGGCTGCTATCACGGTTTCAACTCCAAGGGTGGCGCACAAGGTGTGGGCCGAGCCACTACCAACGCGGTTGTGTCCTCCGCCATTCTGATCTTGGCCGCCAACTTCGTGCTCACCTCTTTGCTGTTCGGGAAGCATTGATGGCGGAGCCTTTCATCAAGCTTGAGAATGTGCGCAAGAGCTTCGGGCCGAAGCATGTGCTGAATGGGCTTTCACTCAGTGTGGAAAAGGGCCGGTCGCTGGTTGTTATCGGCGGTTCTGGCACTGGCAAAAGCGTGATGCTAAAATGCATCTTGGGCATTCTGCAGGCGGATTCGGGCGTCATTGAAGTGGGCGGCTTGAATGCCATGGGCCTGCGTGGCGGCGCGCGCGATGAGTATCTGCGCCGTTTCGGCATGTTGTTCCAGGGCTCTGCGTTGTTTGATTCGCTCTCGGTATGGGAAAATGTGGCCTTTGGTTTGATTCAGGGCCGGGGCATGCCGCGGGCCAAGGCGCGTGACGTGGCGATGGAAAAGCTGGGGCTAGTGGGGCTTTCCGCCGATGTGGGCAAGCTGATGCCGGCTGAACTTTCTGGCGGCATGCAAAAGCGCGTGGGCCTTGCGCGGGCCATTGCGGCTGATCCCGAAATCATTTTCTTTGATGAGCCGACCACGGGGCTGGACCCGATCATGGCCGACGTGATCAACAACCTGATCGTGGATTGCGTGCAACGCTTGGGCGCCACCACCATTTCGATCACGCATGACATGGCTTCGGCCCGCAAGATCGCCGATGACATTGCGATGATCTACAAGGGCGAGATCATCTGGCAAGGCCCGGCCAAGTTGGTGGATCGTTCAGGCAGCCCCTATGTGGATCAGTTCATCTACGGTCGGGCTGAGGGGCCGATCAAGATGGATGTATTGAAGGCGTGAGGCATCGGCGTTAAGCCGATGCATGCCTCTTCCTGCAAATGCAGATAAATTCTTTGAACTGCGACTCAACATTCTGTTGAGCACGCTGCTGGCCTTTGCATCGATCTCTACTGATCTCTATCTGCCAGCGATGCCTGCGATGGGCATTGCCTTGAGCGCTAGCCAAGACCAGATGCAATATACCATCACGGCCTATCTCATCGGCTTCAGCCTTGGGCAATTGTTCTGGGGGCCGGTTGGAGACAGGTATGGCCGGCGCTGGCCGATTGCCGTTGGGCTGGTGCTGTTCATCCTTGGCTCGGCAGGATGCGCGCTGGCAAGTGATGCGCGCCAGCTGATTGGCTTTCGCGTACTGCAAGCTTTGGGCGCTTGCGCAAGTGTGGTGCTCGCACGGGCCATTGTGCGCGACTTATATGAGCGCGACCGGGCGGCAAAGGTGCTTTCCAACTTGATGACGATCATGTCCATTGCGCCATTGATTGGCCCCGGCGTGGGCGGCATGATTTTGCGGGTGGCACCATGGCAGGCGATTTTTTGGGCGTTGGTCATCATCGGGTTTGGCACTTTGGCGAATTGTTCACCGTGCCTGAATCCATCCAGCCTGAACGGCGCAATGCCGAGCCCCTGGCCCGCGCCTTCAGCGCCTATCCCGGCCTGGCGATCGACAGGCGCCTGATGGCCTATGCGGGGGCGATTGGTTTTTTTTATGCTGGCGTGTTTGCCTATATTTCCAGTTCGTCTTTCGCTTTCATCACCTATCACCAACTCAGCCCGCTGGCTTACGGCGTTATTTTCTCAGTGGGCATCGTTGGGGTGGTGCTGGCCAATGTGGTGAATTCGCGTTTGATGACGAAGCTGGGTGGCGACAGAATGTTGCTGTTCGGCGCTATCGGTGCTGGCGTGTTCGGGGCAATCGTGGCTGTGGTCACGCTGACTGATGCAGGAGGTTACTGGCTGCTGGCTCTGGCGCTGTGGCTGTTTGTGGCGATGAATGGGTTCATCAATGCCAATGCCGTCTCTGGCGCTCTGGCCTATTTTCCGCAGCGTGCCGGGGCAGTTTCAGCACTGCTGGGGGCTGTTCAATACGGTAGCGGCGTTTTCGGTTCTGCCATTGCGGGTGCTGCAGCTGATGGCACGCCACGGCCCATGGG